>CAYOGD010000009.1:0-21422 GCA_964403395.1 uncultured Alkaliphilus sp. | reverse complement strand
TAAATATTACTAATGCTGATTATTTTATATTGACCAGAAAAGATTTATATAGGAAAAATAGAAAGAGCTAAATGATGCAAGCATATCCCGTCTGTCCGATTTCGGTATTTCTTTTACATAGATAGAAATCATAAAGGAGCCTACATGTAATTTGATACATAGGCAGAAAGCATAAGAGAGTCTGCATGTAATCTGATACATAGATAGAAGGCATAAAAGAGCCTGCATGTAATCTGATACATAGATAGAAAGCATAGAGAGCCTGAACACATCTGAATCAGCAAAAATATGAGAGAAGTGCGTCTCTTTATTTCCATTAGCATATAAATGAATAATCATATATAATAAATAGAAAATTAAAAGGCTTATATTGGCTAATTTTAATACAAGGAAGGAAGTTTAAATGATCAAACCATTACTAAACTTAATAGATATTAACAAGTATTTCGGCAATAATCATATACTTAAAGATATAAGCTTTGATATAATGGACGGCGAATTTTTGACTATTCTTGGGCCCTCCGGCTGTGGCAAGACCACTTTGATCAGATGCATTGCAGGGCTTGAACATATAAATTCCGGTGATATTCTGTTGAGGGGTGAGTCCATCAAGGATTTGCCTGCTAATAAGAGGAATATCAATACGGTTTTTCAGAACTATGCTCTATTCCCTCATTTGAATGTTTATGATAATATAGCCTATGGCCCCAGAATCAAAAAGGCCATGGGAGAGGAAAAATTAAAATCCAAAATTGTTGAAAAATTAAAACTGGTGCGGATGGAAGGCTTTGAAGAACGCAAGGTGAATCAATTATCCGGCGGACAGAAGCAAAGGATTGCTCTTGCAAGGGCATTGATAAATGAACCGGATATATTGTTGCTGGACGAACCCCTGGGGGCCTTGGATTTGAAACTGAGAAAACATATGCAGAAGGAATTGGCCAATTTGCAAAGACAGACTGAAACCACCTTCGTTTATATTACCCATGACCAGGAAGAAGCCCTAAACATGTCGGATAGAATTGTGGTAATTGATAACGGCGTTATGCAGCAGTTAGGAAGCCCTTTGGATGTTTATAATGATCCGAAGAATTTTTTTGTGGCGGATTTTATCGGGGACAGGAATATTATAGATGTTTTACTATTAGAGAGGGAAGGCGAGCGTTTTAAGATTAAGTTGGGGGACAATATTATCAATATCAGATGTTCCTCCAAGGCAAAATGTGAGAAAGAGGGGGGAGAGCAGGCCACTTTGGCTATTCATATGGATAAGATGAAAATCTCCTCCGAAGAAAGTGAAAACTCTTTGCTCGGCAGGATTAAATCCATTCATTGTTCAGGTTCTCAGATCAGAACAGAGGTAGATGTGGCTGGCAATGATATGATGATAATCGAGTATCAGAATAGTTATGGCGATTATAACGTGGGGGATAATGTATATATTACTTGGGAGGATTACGGGGCCGTACTTCTGCCCTTAGAGGATCAATAGGAGAATGATTATGAAAAGATTCAAGCAGGACTTTTTAGCAATCCCTATTTTGGCTTGGATAGGTTTGTTGGTTGGCATACCTTTAATCTTTGTGGTGGTGCTCAGCTTTTTGTCCAGGGATAGTTTGGGGAATATAGTGTTTACTTTCACTCTGGATAATTATAGGAAAATTCTGGACCCTATCTATCTCAGGGTATTTTGGAATTCCTTTTTATTGGCCGGCCTAACCGGATTCATCACTTTATTAATAGGGTATCCCGTCGCCTATATTACAGCCAATTTAAAGGACAGAGGCCGTGCCATGTCCATAGCTTTGATTATGCTTCCCTTTTGGATTTCCAGCCTTCTCAGGACCTATGGCTGGATCATACTCTTGGGAAATACGGGTATCATAAATAATTTACTTATGAAATTGAATATTGTAAAGGCACCTATACAGATGATGTACAGATTTGGCACTACTTTGGTGGGGAATGTCTATATGCTATTGCCCTTCATGATAATTGCTATTTTTAATTCTGTAGATAAATTAGATAGATCTTTGTTGGAAGCTTCTTATGATTTGGGTGGTGGTAAAATCCGAACCTTTTTTAATATCACCTTACCCCTTACTTTACCCGGGATAGCCGGCGGTTTTACTATAGTTTTTATTCCCGCCTTGGGTTTATTTTTCATTTCAGATCTTTTAGGTGGTGGGAAGACCATATTTTTGGGTAATATTATTAATACTCAGCTGACTAGGGGAAGAAATAGGCCTTTGGCTGCAGCTTTTTCCGTAGGAATGATTATCATGGTTTTGGCGGTTTTATTAATCTATAACAGATTGACTAAGGATAGTGAGGGGGAATTGTTTTAATGGGTGGTATAAGAAAAGGGTTTGGCAAATTTTATTTGTTATTCTTTTTTGTGCTATTATATTTTCCCGTTCTTAGCGTTATACTATATTCCTTTAATATAAGCCCTTCCACGGCACAATGGACGGGTTTTACTCTGGATTGGTATAGGGCATTATTTAAAGACAGGATGGTGGCCGAATCCTTTAAGATAAGCATAACAGTTGCATTTTTAACATCTATTCTATCTGCAATTATTGGGACCGCAACCGCAATCATCTCCATATCTCTTTCCAGGAAAATGGAAAAGGCTGTAAGAGGGGTCATGATTTTGCCCTTACTGGTTCCGGAAGTAGCTTTGGGAATATCCCTTTTAATGTTTTTTAGCGTTTTGAAATTGCCCCTCGGCATATTTGCGTTAGTATTATCTCATTCCTTATTTTGTGTACCCTATATCTACATTATGGTTCAGTTAAGGCTTAGGGAGATTGACAAATCTATTTTAGAGGCGGCCAAGGATTTAGGTGCTACCGGATGGCAGGTCATTAAGACCATAATAATTCCTTTGGTTACTCCGGCTATTGTGACAGCATCTTTATTAGCTGTGGCAATATCTTTAGATGATGTGATCATCTCTACCTATATGTCAGGTGCTAAATCCACTACTTTACCGGTTCATATTTTTTCCATGATGAGGGTAGGGGTAACGCCAAAAATTAATGCTTTAAGTACGTTAATCCTGGTAGGAACATTTTTTATAGTTGGCTTGGGTGAGTATGTAAATAAGAGGAGGAATTTGAATTGACGAAACATAATTTAAAGAAAGCAGTTGGAATAGTTTTAGTGATAATTATACTATTTTCTCTTTCCGCTTGTAAGGGGGGAACTAAATCAAGTGAGGTCAATCTTATGACCTGGGGTGGAGATTTTATTCCTAGAGAAATTATAAATGAATTCAAGAAGGACACGGGTATCAAGGTAAATTACAAAGAAGTCCAATCAAATGAAGATATGCTATCCTTATTGGAAGCCAACCCGGATCAATACGATTTAGCCGTAGTTACGGATTATATGATTGATATTATGAAGCGCAATGAATACCTCGAAGAATTGGATAAGAGTAGATTGCCCAATATAGAGAATATAAATCCTGTATATCAGGGGAATTACTATGATGCAGATGACAAATATTCCATCCCTTATGCCATTTCCACATCCTTTTTATTGGTTAATAAGCAGGCTGTAGAAGAACTGGGAGCCAAGCCTATAACCTCCTATAAGGATATGTGGCAGGATGAGTTGAAAGATAATATTGTAGTAATAGATGGAGCTGTTGAAATTATGGGCCTAGTGTTAAAATCTCTAGGTTATGAATATAACGAATTGGACCCTGTCAAAGTAAATGAAGCAAAGGAAAGATTGTTTGACCTGAGAAAAAATATTATGAGATTTGAAACCAATACTCCGGAAGATTCTTTAATAGGCAGGGAGGCGGAGGCGGTTCTTGGGTTTATGTATTCTAATCAAGCCGTAAAGGGACAGGACATGGATAAAAACTTAGAGCCGGTTTTCCCCGAGGAAGGAATGCCTATCTTTATCGATTCTTTTGTAATGTCTAAGGAGGCACCCCATAAAGAGGAAACCTATAAGTTTTTAAATTTCATTATGGAACCCGGGGTAGCAGCAAGGATTGCTGAAATTACCAAGTTTACCAGCCCTAATAGAGGGGCGGAGGATTTCCTGTCCGATGAATTTAAAAATAATATTATGTTAAATATGCCCGATGATGTGGCTGCTAATACCAGTTTCTATATTAATGTGGAGAGTGTACTGGAAGAGTACGACCATATATATTCAGAATTTAAAATGCAGTAGGTGTCAAGGTGTCAAAATGAATCTGTAAAGGCAACAGGCAAAATCAGTCAAACATATGTATAAGCTCTATCTTTGTGACTATGTCATTCTGAAACCAAAATAGAAGCGCCGCTCCAAATCCTTCTTCATTTTTGCAATACCAAAGATAATCACCGTCATAGCTCCAATATGGCGTATCATAAATAGTTGGATAGGCTGAAAGAACTTCATCGCGCTTCATGCCGATCCGTATCTCACGGTGTGTGGCCACATCGGGCCGCGCGGTTTCGAGGGTGTTGATCTTATTGGTCTGCTGTTCCGCACTGTGGTAGCACAGGGCGCTAAGGTCCTTGTAATCGAGGCGCAACCAATAATCCCCTTCTTGGTAGATGGGGTCATAATCGCTTAAAATATCAATATCCGGCACCTCATCAAGAGGGATGTAGGTAGAACCGGGCCCTACGAAATGTGGATAACCATCAAATATGATGGAGACATCGATATCCCATAGGCCGTATGCAACCTCTAAAATAGCATCCTCAACTTTTTTATCCGGATCTATATCATAGGAGATGCCTAGCACACTGTCCCAACTATCATCGTAATCACTGCGCTTTAGAACGGCATAACCGGGAGTGTTTTGATGCCAACCGTAGACACCTTCAGAATCTTTGCTGCTTCTTGTTAACCAATATACGCTATATTTTATTTCATAAGCGACACCAATACCTTCGTATAGGTCCGTTTCACCTGCATAAACAAGGCCGTCGATGCGTAGGTCCTGTTCATTCGGTGCATCAGGCTCATCCGATGCAAAGTAGGTTGAACCGTCTGCGGCGCGTTCGTTGCGGATGTAGGAAAGCACCAGATTGCGAACCGGGGCGGGAATTTCTTCTTCCGATGGCGGTGTATTCGGAGATCCGGTTTGTTGTTTATCATTACAACCTGTAAACAGCAATGATAAGACAAGGGCTAACATCAATAAAAGACTGAATCGTGATTTAATGTTACTACTCATGGGACATGCCTCCTAATTATTACTGTATTTAGAAAAAACGGTCATATGGATGTGAAAAACTAAATTATCATCAACGATCTAAATTACATCAGTAATTATGGTATATAATAAATATTAACAGATAAAATCATTTGCGGCAATATGTTTTTTGCTTGAGAGATCAATATCGGTCCCTGAATAAGCTAAACACAAGATTACCGGGAAAAATTAAGATAACCCTTTAATAGAGTTATATAAGACGACATTAACAGGGAAACATATGAAAAATCGAGGTTAACAATCTAATCTCCTGTTGCCTTCTTTATTCTTTCCGTTCCCGGGCTAAAACAACAAACCTGCCGTGGGTGGTATGGTAGGCACATGTGGATAGTGTCAGCAGATGGTCGTCAGGTTGGGCGGTTATGCCCGTCTCGTACAGCGCGGCCTTTTTTGCTTTTGTGATATAATCCTCAAATTGTACTTTATATTGGAAATCAACAAATTCATTATATTTAAATTCCAGTTTGTCGTTATAAACTTCAGTACGAAAAGCGGCAATGATGTCATAGGTTTGTTTTTTACCGAAAAAATAGAATTGTATTTCGGGATGGCTTTGCTGAAATTCTTTTTCTTCGTATAACATCAAATCTGCAAACATGGAACCATCCTTCATGTTGTGCCCGTGGATGACAATGTTGCCTGAGCGGGGTTGAAGGGAGCATTTCCCATCTATGAAGAGAGTGCCTTTAATAGAATATTTCTTTTCAAAATTACGCCGCAGATAATATTCCGGTTCCTCGGGTGTGTACATGACCGGGTAATCTATATCAGTACCCGGAATAATTATCCATCCTATCAGGTCATTATTTTTATCATATAGGTTATCAAAACCGGCCATTTTTTCATTTTTATTTTCTATGATTGATTGATTGAGGTTATCTATATTGCTTTGGGGGTATCCTCCATGGAATGTTTTTGCTAAATCGGCGAATTCGTTGGAGGCACGCCTGAGGGAAAAGAAATACAGTCCCAAACAGCTTCCCGATAGAATGGCTATCATCAATAATATACCTATAATTAGTTTGATTTTTTGTTCGCGATACATGATACCATCTCCTATAATGATGAAATGACAGGCATAATTATAACATATGCCTGTCATTTTTTAAATCTTTTTTGTTTTAATTGTATAGTTCGTTTTTGTGTTTAATCAGATAAAGAGCGGTGCCAAGAGATAGTATATGGATTATAATCATTAGCAATATTGGCATTTTGTCTCCTGTTTTGGGAGCCGGTTCACTGCCCAAAGGAACTTTATTTTCATCAAGGTATACAAATGTGCCGTCATCTTTTTGATGTTTTGTATAAGTTCCTAATGGAGCACCCTCTTTTTCTATTAAAATAAATTCGTCCGGGCTGTCCGGGTCATCAGGATCGGGAACTTCCGGATATTCGTATTTCGGTGTTTCTGTTGGTTTTTCCGGGTCCTCCGGGTCCTCAGGGACAATAGGTTCTTCCGGCTCAATTGGTTCTTCCGGTCCAGTTGGATCTTCCGGCTCTTCCGGTCCTTCCGGCTCTGTTGGGTCCTTCGGTTCTTCCGGATCTGTCGGTTCCTCCGGGTCTTCCGGATCCTCGGGTTCGGTACCTCCGCTTCCGCCCGGCCTATAGCGATTGATGACGGTTAAACCGTCCTCCGAGATGGATTTGCGGTATCTTGCCGGTACCTTTACTTCATCCACTGTGTAAGTATATGGGTTGCCATCAAGATCTGTTTCATCCAGCTCCTTCCAAGTATATGTCCAAGGGGTTTCTTCTTCGCCATCCAATGTTACCGGATCTTCATAAGGTTCTCCATCTCTATAGAGTTGTAACTCTATGGCCGGTTTATTAGCGGGTCCGTTTATCCATTCCTTGGTTCCTGTTATGTCGATTGGAGGGATGACATAGGTGTTGGTAATTTCAAAACCTTCTTCTGTTTCTTTGATCTCCTCTTTTTTATAGTTTTCCGGGACATTTGCTTCATCTACTGTATAAATATATTCATTGCCTTCATTATCTGTCTTATCAACTGTCCATGTATAATTCCAAGGTTCGCCTGACAATTCTTTTTCGTCTATCAATTCTTTTTCGTCTGTCATATCATAACTTCTGAATAACTGAAGTGTTATGTCAGGTCGGCCTTGTGTTGGGCCATTTTCCCATTCTTTAATCCCGGTTATTTCTACTTTGATTTTTTCATTTTCTACTGAAACAGGTTCAACGTTATCATCGTCATTCTCAAATGGTTTTGTAACATCAAATACTATTTCGTTTTCCAATTCTTTAAAACCTTCCGGGGCCTCTGTTTCTTTCAGTTGGTATTCCCTCAAGGGAAGGCTATGTATTTCTATATATCCCTTCTTACCGGTAGAAAATTTTTCTCCATCATTGAACGGGAACCAGTCATCATTAAGTTTATAGTACAACTTAAATTCTGCCGGGTTATTTGTTATTATATTGCCTTCCTCATCTACCTTTTCGATACGTATTTTACCTCTGTCGAGTAAAACCGTACCGCCTGTATAGCCAAATTTTTCAGCGCTGTATGATTTACTTGAGATTGTTTCTTTAGTTACATAACTGCCTGTAATTTCAGCACTGTTACTGATTGGTCCGCTTGTGGCCGTAATGATGGTTTTGTATCTTACAATATGTTTGTGGTTGATGGTATATTTGTAGCTGCCGGTGTTATTAAATTCAATGGTCAGTGTTGTACCGCTGTTGTGGTCCCCAGTAGTTTGAATTTTATATTTTTCATTTTCTCCTTCAACTACCCTTACCTCGGTTTCATTTTCAATTCTGTAGATCTCAAGACTGCCGGATTTAAAGGCCATTCCCGGGGCAATGGTGTCTGTTATTATAACACCTGTCATACCGGTGGACAGATTTTCATTGATTACTATTTCCCATTCTATCTCATCATCTGTGTAGACCTTATCGCCTTCCATAAGTGCTTTTTTGTCTATAAATTGATCATATTCTCCATAGCTGACTGAAGCGTCGTATGGATAGTTCTTTCCATTGGCGTCAACATTGGCCTTGTTGGTATAGATTTCTTCCGATTTTCCCGGCACCGTTGTGCGATATATGATTACATATCTTTCTGTGACTGTTTCGTTAAATGTTATTTCTAATGTTTTGTTTCCATTGCTGAGGTCTTTGTCATAATCGATGGTCGTTAGTTCCCCATCTGTGGTGCTCCCGGATTCAGGATCAACGGAGTATTTTCTGATCTCTACACTGCTTAAGTCAATTTGCCCATCATATTGTATAGTATCGGTAACTGTAACGCCGGATCCTAAATCTTGTTTCAGATAGTTTATATATATCTTCCACTCGATAAGTCGATCTTTGCCACTAATCCAATCTGTTTTGATTTCTTCATTATCATCAATATATATCCGCCGGCCTTCTTTTTTACCGCTGAGCCAAGAAGGTTCATCTGTGTCTTTTTTTGTTAGGGCATTAGCCCCAACCGTTTTCTCTATAGCTTTCTCACTTTTGGTTTCACCAGTGATAACAGCTTTGTTTTTATATATTCGATCTATTGGACCGTCGTAAGGATCGGGTTTGTAGGTTTCTTCGTCTATGGTCACCCCTTGGGGGTCGTAAGAAGTCTGATAGGTGATTGTCATTTTTTTCCCGCTCAGTATTGGGTTTTCACTAGTACCATCAGTAAATTCTAAGATAAAACCTTTTTGATAACCGGTTACGCCTTCCTCAATATTCGGGTTAAGGATGTAAGCGGAAGAAGCCATTGTTTCGTTGTCCCGCTCTATTACTAAGGTATCCGGCAATAGAACCAGTCCCCTGTTCGGGAATGTGTCCACTATTTTTAGCTTTGTAATAGGTTCTTTGATAGGGTCAATTGTTATCTGCCAGGTGATAATTTTGTTGTCATAATCAATATTTGTATACTTTTTCCCATAACTGTTATTGGAAGGTGTAAGGGATTTATCAACAGGATTTTCTTTGGATGTACCTATCCCTGTGCCTGTTTTATCACCTACAAGCCAGGCTTTGTTTTCAAATTTATAACCATCCTCAAAACCGTCCCCGGTTATTTGTGTAGTATAGGTGATTTTATATTCTTCAGTTATGTCGCCTAAATCAATGGTTACTGTCCTATTTGCATCCATGTCTGATACTTCAGGCTTTTGTACTCCTGTTAGCTCTGCCCAGTTGACGTCACTCTTTCCCTTCTTTTCAATTTTAACATTTGCTCCGTCAAAAATTAAATTTTCCGGGATTGTGTCATACAATTTGGCATTAGTGATTTTGTGATAAGCACTGTTTACCGTGATAGTCCAAGTGAGTGTATCTCCATATTTTGCCGGATATTCCCCACTCTTTGACAACAAGTTTGCCCTAGAAATATTTACAGTATCTCCAACAGGATCGCCTATTGGATTCTCACCATCTAACAAAATTGCTCCATTGGTAAATGAATTTGTTTTCTGATAGATTCCTCCATTAACCTGTGTATAATCAATAGTTGTGATGTATTCTATTTTATAAATGTCATCAGTTCCTATTTTAGGCAGCTCTAATCCGTTTGGAAAATCGGATATATCAACCTCATGAACTGGTTCCCAGGGATCATCAGAATCATCAGAATCATATTTATACACTGTGATTTGTTTTTTTCCATCAATTTCTTTTATTGCCAGCCCTGCCGGTAATGTATCCTTCACTATAGGTTTAGCTATGCTGATGCCGCCTTTGTTTACATAGATGGTCCATTTTATTTCATCTTTACCTTTTGCTTCCCCACTCTTTTCTAACGGGGCGCTTCTGGTTAGATTACCAACTGTAGCTGTTGCAGTTAGCGATTTACCATCACCTTTAGATAGATTTGCCGTATTAGTGAATTTCGTTATACTAAAGTCCGTTATGGTGGTGGTATATTCTATCCGATAGCCACTGTAGGGCGCTATTTCAGGCAGTTGAATCTCAAAGCCACCATTTTTAGACGGATCTGAGATGCCTTCCGCGGTTCCTTTTGGATAGCTTATACCGTTATAACCCATGGTTAACGGCGTTTGGGTAAAGCTATTAATATCTAAAGACAAACCATCAGGTATGGCTGTTTCTGATAAGGTTGCACCTACCAGATTCGTTTTCTCGGTGTTCAGTACATCAATAGTCCAAGTGATTTCTCTGGCATCCTCTTTACCATCAACTCCTGAACCATCTGGGACCCCTACTTTATCAATACTCTCCGCGAAAGAGCTAGGTTCAATTACAAGGTTGAATTTTTTGTTTAATGAATCATTAAATTCAATTTCGTAGGTTATATCTTCTTCAAATTCCTTCATCTTTAATGTAAAGCCGAATAGGATGAAAGTATCCGTGAGAAGGTCTGGATCAATACCATCCCCTAAGGCACCACCAAAGGTCAGTTGCAATATCCCCTCGGTTATTGTCCATGTTCCCACGTTTGTAATCCCATTGTTTAATAATAATGGTTGTGTAGGATAGGAACCGGCAGTAACAAAGATATCAGGAATTTTGATTGAAGCCGTATCGCCCGGTTCTACATCTCGATTTTTAATATCCCAATCATATTTCATGGTGATTTTGGTACTTCCATCAAGTTCAACCGGTTGGTTTTCTTTTATTTCTTCTAAATCCTCTATTGAACCGTCATCTCCTATTTCGCCTTTCCATAAACCCACTACTGTAAAGATATCATCTAAATCCTTGCCGGCTCCCCCTCCTAACGGTTGTATACTTTTTATCATCGGTCGGGGTTCTTCCTCAACAGCATCTTCTTCATTGTCTTGTTCGTCCGCGGCTTCTTCTTCAACGTCGCCCTCTTCGCTGTCTTGTTCATCCTCAGCTTCTTCAACGTCATCCTCTTCGCTGTCTTGTTCATCTTCAGCTTCTTCTTCGGCGCCATCGTCAGTTTCTTCAACACCGTCACCGATGTCATCATCGGGTTCCCCATCATCGGGATCTCCGATTATTTCGCCATTTCCACCTTCAGGTTCCTCACCTGTGCCGGATTCCTCGGCATCGATACCGTCATTCCCGGAATCGGTGCCACCGTTACTGATGTCTTCATCCCCTGAGGAACCCTCGATTGAGGCAGCGAGGTCTTCGTTTTTGGTATCGGTTTCTGTTACCTTATTGATAGCTACCAAATTTTCATCGGCATGGGCCAATGGGGCTATGGACGCTAAAGTGATCTGCAATAGAAAAGCCACCAGCACAAATAAGTAAATATGATATTTTCTTTTGCTTTTACTGTATAAAAGAGTCATTTTTACCCCCTTTCATAGATTTACTTTTCTTTCTTTGGACAAAATTTTCGCCCAAATTGAAATATATCTCCTCCTTTCCGCAATTATCGTTATTAAATAACAATAACTGTCTATTACAATATAGTAGAGGAGTGTAGTTTTTTTTACAATAAACTATTTTGCTGTAGTATATTGTCGAATTTGCCTTTTACCAAATATGGGGAGAATAGAGAGGCTTTTTCTGCTATAGGCAGGCCGAAGGAAGAATAAAAAAGTTTTCTCCCATTGCTGATAGGCGAAAAGGAAAAAACTTAATTTATTTTAAATTTGAATTTATATTATCAATAGTTTTTTTGCAGCAAGATCAATTCCACTCCATGAACAGGCAAAACAACTTTTTCCTGATATCGTCCCGATAATATTGTATTTTGCACCTGCATCCTGGGATAACTGCTTTTTTTCAGATATTTAATTTCTTGAGCCGACATTTGTTCAGGTGCTCCCATTTCTACCCACAAATCAAAAGCCGAGCCATGGGAGCGGTTCAGGCGGTAACGGGTTACCCTATAGGGGCCGGTAACGCCGGTGATGGTAATCGTAATATGTTGTTCAGGTTTATCTGCAAAAACTTTATAACGATCCGTTGAAGTAAGCGGGGAAGTATCGCCTTTTAAAAACAGCGGATCAAAATAAGCGTAGTTATATATCATTATCTGTATTCCGGTGCAATTTTTGGTGACAATATATCCGTCACCTTGTTCCAAAATTTCATTGCCTAGCTTTGCCAACAGGTAATAGGCATAATAAGATGCTTTTTTAATCCCGTCTTTATTTATAAGTCCGAAATTACCGTGAAAATGACCCGCTCCCAGCGGGCTCTCCCCATTGATGTCGGTGAAAGTCCAATAACACAGCATGTCCGCCAAACCTTGACAGTGCACAATATGGTGAATAATAAAGGCAGCCACATAGGCAGTATCGTGTATTAAATTACGATTGAAGGCCGAAGCGTTCCACTTGGTGATACAAATTTGGGGCAGATAGCCCAATGTTTTTTCTATGATAGCCCGGGCGGATTGCAGTATCTGATAAGTATGATCGGGGCCGTGATAAATTAAATTCAGCCGGTCCAACAGTTCTGATTTTTCGACCGATGAAAGTGTATCGTTCTGCAATTTCTGTTCCCATTGTTTGATTTCGAAATCGGCGGGGAAGTGTTCCGGATAAATATGTAGTGATACAAAATCCAAGGGAACCTTATTTTCCTTGCAGTAAACCAAAAAATCCTTCAGCCAAGTGCTGTCTTTCACTGCCTCATGAGCGATGGCCGGCCCTCCCACCGGGCTGCGGGGTGAAGCGGCTTTAACCGCCAGAGCCGTGGCTCGATAAAAGTCAAAGTACTCCTGTTTTGTTCCCATCCGGAAACAACTTTTTAGTTCCGATTCATTCCACACCTCAAAATACCAACCGGCGACCTGTTCCGGTCCGTAACGATTCATACAGTGACGCACAAATGCACTAACTAGGGCTGTCCATTGATTGATATCCTTGAGCGGGGCGGTATTTGCTTTCCACCAAAACATCGTTTCATCGGAACAGCTTGGATCCCGGGGCATAAAACCCAGCCCTATAAAGGGTTTGAGATTGGCTTCGAGCAAACTATCAAACAAATTATTTACATAAGTCCAGTTATAAAGTGTATTGCCCGCGGGGTCTTTTTGGTAAATCATCATTTCGTCTGCAAGGATGCCGTGAAATCTGATCTGTTCAAATCCGATTTCATTTTGCATCTCCCGCAATTGCTGTTGCAGATTTTGTCTCAGTCCTTCGGCTGCACGGGTAGACCCGATAAGCCGGCGCCAATAAAAACAATTTTTCCGGCCTTTTTTTTGAGTATCCACGGCCAGAGATATATACTTAACAGGCATTGTACCTGATATGGGATTTAATTCCGTTTTGTGTTTTTCCTCATCTTCAGGGTCTAAAAAGGCAAAAAGGATTTTCAGAACGGCCTGTCTGTTTATGTTTAAATAGGCCCTTTCGTTGTTAAGGCCGGATGTATTTTTATCATTGTTAATCGAATTTGTCATTTTAGGGTTAAAGGCAATGTATTGTTCAGAAACAGCATCCTTGTAATCACCGGGGGTAACATTAAACTCTTTTTTAAAAAGCTTATAAAGAGCCGCCGGGGAAGTAAAGCCGATTTTTTGGGCTATTTCATTGATACTCTTATCGCTGGTCAGCAAGAGCTCTGTTGCTTTTTGCAGTCTCAGCTGGTTCAGGTATGTTTGAAAAGAGATACCCATTTTGTCCTGAATAAAGCGGGACAGGTAATGGTAACTCAGGTGCAGTTCTTTTCCGATTTCTTTTAAGGTAATCTGACGGTGCAGGTTTTGATTGATATATTCCACCACATGATGGAGTCTCCTTAAATCCTCATTGGTTGTTCTACTTTCCATATCTTCTAATCTATGATAGGGATAGTTGAACAGCTGATAGGCAAGCGAAAACAAATTGCTGCCGATTCTTGCGCGATAACCCGGCTGCTGCCTGCTTATTTCCAGCATGATTTGGGCCAGATGTTTTTTGATTTCCCGATTATGTCGAATAAAAGAGGTATCTTCAAAAAAAGAATGGCAATAAAAATAAATTTCATTCCAATGGGGATAGATATGGAGAAAAAAATCAGGGTTGATCTGTACAGCCAACAGCAAATTAGATTCTCCCGTTTTATAAATACTGTGGACTTGATTGCTGTTGATTAGAATAAAGTCACCGGCATTTAGAACATATTGGTCCTCATCCACTTTGATATTGATCGAACCTTTCAGTGCCATTATAAATTCCATATGCTCGTGCCAGTGCAGTTCTATTTTATCAATACTATGTATAAACGCTTTTACAGGCAAAATGGCTTCTGCTTGAATAAATTCATAATAATAGGTCAACTTTTAGCCCCCTTGCATAACTATGGATTATTTTATAGTACATTATATCTGATTTTTCTACAAATTTCACCATCAAAACCATTAAAACGAGAAAATGATGGCAAGGGTGATGGCAAGGGGACGCTTTGTTTGCCACCTTTTGTGGATGGCAAGGGGACGCTTTGTTTGCCACCTTTTGTCATTGTATCCGGCCCCATGGCCCCCGGAAACATAAAAATGAGCAGGGAGGGGATAAAAGATGGCAAGGGGATGCTTTGTTTGCCACCATAGTTGCTATATCTGCGAGAAACATAGAAATGAGCAGGGGATAGGTGAATCGAAATGTGCCACTGTACCTGACCCCGTGGTTTTTTTGACCCCATGGTTTTTTTGAAATAATGATACACAAAGAAGATGCAAGGGTATATAATAAACAAAAAAATAAAAAGAAGGGCGGTGAAAAGCCCGGTTAGTATTGAGTGAAAAATTACGCCGGTACTATCCGGTATGATTTTAGAAACCGGGCAATAAAATGTCAGAAAAAATTAAAATTCAAATGTTTGGCCGTAAAGATGAGATTGTTCCACTATCTCGTGGCTGAGGTGCAAGCACTCGCTGTGGTTCTGGTAAGAATCCAATGACTTTTAAAATGTATGAAGAACTGAAAACATTTCTAGAAGATACAGATGTAAAGGATAAAATTGAAATAGAATTTATTGATGTAGATGAAGATGATTTGAGTAAATATCCAAAAGAAAAAAATTTATTAAATAAGGGATATCGATTACCCATTACATTTATATCAAGTGAACCCGTCTTTTCGGGTCAAGTAGATAATGTGAGAGCGTATTCAATACTTAAAAGGCTGTGATGTTGAGGCATAGATGGCAAGGGTAGATGGCAAGTAGATGGCAAGTAGATGGCAAGGGGACGCTTTGTTTGCCATCTTTTGTCATTGTATCTGGTCCCATGGTCTTCGGAAAACATAAAAATGAGCGGGGGATAGGGGAAACGAAATGTACCACTGTACCTGACCCCATGGTCTTTGGTCTTCCGAAATGTACCACTGTACCTGACCCCATGGTTTTTTAATAAAAAGAGGGTTAATAGGCAAAACATCGTCTATTAACCCATTATCTTTGAAATATGTTATATTATTTGGTAATGCCGTGCTATCTATGTCTTAGGGATTATAATTGTATCTATAGCTGACTGTCTATTTTTGCGCAATCTGCATCCCTTTTTATTCCCAATACCCTTTGGTTTCCAGTAGCCTACCGACGATAACTGCTGCTTCGGCCCGAGTTAAGTTGTTCTGAGGCCGGAAGCTGCCGTCGGGATAGCCGACAAATAATCCGCTGTTTGCCGCGGTCGCTACGCCGGATTGAGCCCAGGCAGAAATCAGATCGCTGTCGGTAAAGCTCACCGAGCCATTGCTGCTTTTCGCCCCGGTTATCCTGGTTATCATCAAGGCAACCTGCTCCCGGGTCACCGGATCATCGGGACCGAAGCAGTTTTCGTCATAACCGCTGATGATGCCATTAGCAAAGGCTGTGGCTATGCTGTCCTTGGCCCAATGGGAAGCGGTATCGGCAAATACTTTGCCGCCGCCGTTTTCCGGCTTCAGAGCTTTGACCATCATGACCGTGAATTCGGCTCGGCTTATAGTCCCGTCAGGCCGGAAGCTTCCGTCCGGGTAACCGGATATAACGCCGGCTTCCATCAATTTCATGACATTGTCTTCGGCCCAATGGCCGGCCAGATCAGCCGGTATGGAAAGGGACGGTTGCACCGGTGTTGCCGGCTGAACGGTTTTGGGAACAGCCAGTACCGCAAACTTGGTAAAATGGTTTATGTCTCCGCTTACCTTTCCGCTGGCCAGGTTCACCTGAATGTTGTCCAGGGGCACCCATTGGCCGCTTTCTTCATCATAATAGCAGATCTGAATATCGAATTTTTCCGGGTCGGCCTGGGATGTGTCAAAAGACAGAGTGATGGTCACCGGCCTGGAGAAATTGCCGGAGGCATCTTTGACGATGTCCACCACTTTGCTTAACAACCGGCTGTTTTCCGGCAGGGACAGTCCGGCGCTCCGGCTGACTTCCTGTACCTGTACACGAATATCGTCTTCCACCGCTCCGGCGGGGAAGGTAAGGGTTACGCCATTCTCAAGGATAGCGCCCCCCGCGCCGCCTACCAGAGTTCTTGCCGGGGTGGGCGGAAGGTCCTCGTTTTCTCTATCTTTGCTGCTTCCTCCACCTCCATCGCTGCCCCCTCCGCCATTGGAAGTATTTTTAAAGGTAACCCGAACATTTTCAGTACCACTCAGGCTGCTGATGATAAAGACTAATTTATTGGCGGACAGGGTGCCATTTTCGGTACCGTCCCATGCATCAACGGTTTTTCCGGAATCGGATACGACTGTGAAGACCAGTTTGCTTCCTGCCGCAACAGCCGATCCGCTGCTGATGGCCTGACCGTCGGCGGTAGCGCTGATACTTCCCCCATTACCGGCGGCAAAGGTAACCTGGTATTCCACCGGAACCGGCTCATCAGGTATTTGCTCAAAGTATACCCGGATATATTCCGGTTTGCTCAGTGGATCAATCACATATATTTCGTCCCGGCTGTCTTCCACCGGTTCTCCGCTTACCTCAGTCAAATCGCGGTACCAGGCACTTACTTGGTAATCTTCCGCAGGCTGGGCTGTAAAGACTAAACTACAACCGCCGGGTTGCTCCGCGCCTGATATAATCCGGTCTCCATCGGCAGTTACGGTCAGGGTCCCGTTCATCCCTGCATCAAAGGTAACTCCATAGGATTTGGGAGCAAAATCCGCCGTAATTTCCGTATCCTGCTTCATAATGAAGCTGTAAGCATCGCCTTGCTCATCGCTGAGCAGATCTCCGTCCTCATACCAGGCGGTTAATAGATAACCGGCCGGTGGTGAGGCGGTTACGGTAACATTGCTATCTCCCTGCACTTGATTGTCTTGCAGGTCAAAACCTTCCACACTGGCGGACAGGTTTTCCCCCAAAATCAAGGTATAGTATTCACGTTCGAATTCTACTTCTACAAAGCCGCCGTTGCTGACGGTCAAGGTGTAACTGTCGGTGCTGCCGGCAACTTTTTCTCCGTTGTAGCGCCATTCCTTGACCTGATAGCCTGCATCAGGCTCGGCGGCAAAATCAACTTCAACGCCATCGTCCAAAATTGTGTCGCTGGATATGGCTCCATCCTCCGATTCTGCGCTGATCTTACCACTGCCTACGGCGGCAAAGGTCAACGGATTTGTTCCTAACGCAAATTTCACCGTTACTTCATAATCGGCTCCAATGGAGGTGATGATGTATATCGGTTCGGTACTGCTCGTAACAACGCCGTTCACCGTCCACTCCTCTATGGTATAACCGCTATCCGGCACTGCGGTCAACACCACCCGGCTGTCCGGCTTGATTTCATCCCCGCTGTCGTAATCGCTGCTGATCCCGGCATAAGTGACCCGGGCGGTCAGACTGCCGTTGGCTTCGCCTTCCTCTTCTTCGAGTTCCACTTCATAATCTACCCGATAGGTATAGGTGGATTCAAATTCTACCGACACCGTTACACCGGATTTTAATTCTTCCAGAGTGTAGGTTTCACTCAACAAAGGTTGCCCATCGCTATCCTGGATGATGCCGGTTCCCAGTTTCCACTGTTTGACCTGCCAGCCCGCGGGCGGATGAGCAGTAAAGACCACGTCTTCGTAGCCTCTTACCTGACTGCCGCTTGCAATCGCAACTCCATCGACCTGAGCGGTCAAAGCCTCCGTCCCGTGTCCTATGGCTCCAAAAGTCACGGTATAGGTGATGGCGTCAATAAAGACTGCCTTTACCTCTATAGCCTGCCGGATATTCTGTGCCGTATAAACCGTGCTGCCACCCTGTACAACCTCCCCGTTGACCACCCATTCCTTAACCATGGAGTTGGCGCTATTGGGGGTGGCGGTGAACACCACATTACTGCCTTTGGTCACTAACCCGTTGTTGCCCACATCTGCTCCCTGCTCGGTCTGGGCGCTAACCCGGCCGTTGCCCTCGGCGGTATAGCTTATCGCCACGTATTCTACCGAAGCAAAAGATACCTGAACGTCGGTGTCCCGGGTAACGGTATGGTTGTAGCTGTCTTGGGTATAATCGCTCAGCGGGGAATTATTGATTTTCCACTGACTGACCATATAGCCTTCATTCGGCGTCGCCTGGAAGCCGACCACCGTTTGGGCGGGCAAAGTCGCGCCGTTGCCCACGGAAAGGCTGCCGACCTTCGCGCTCAAGGTGCCGTTGGCACCGGCACTATAGGTAAGCAGGCACTGATCAGGCACAAAATACACTTCTACTGATATATCTACGTTTAAATCGTTATTGGTTATATAAGCGGAAGTATCATAGCTTCCATCTTCTTTTTTAACTTCAGTACCGTTAAGCACCCACTTTTCTACTTTATAGCCGACAACCGGTATAGCGTTGAAACGTACTGCTGATCCGGCAACAATATCATAGCCGGCGGTATAATTCTGTCCCAACACCTTCCAGCCGTTTATCAGCGCAGTTACAGTTCCATTGGATACTCCGCGGAATTTGATGTTATAAGCGGGTCCGTCCACGGTTATCGTTCCGCCGCCGACTCCGGTGATTATATAATTATCGCCTCTTTGTGTGACTCTGTCGACAAAGATATCGTATACTCCCGGTGGTGTAATATCGCTGACAGTATGCCACGATACGAAATCAAAAACATCGGGCAGTGAATCTCCCAGCTTTAATTCACCTTCTGTTAATTCCAGCTCAACAGGCTCCGGATTACTGCCTTGGGATATGTTTTGATCCTTGACTTTCAATGCAACTTGCAGCTGATTCACGGTGATTGGTCTGCTAACTTTAAGTGTCCGTATGCCATTAATCTCGGCGGTCAGCATATAACTGCCGGCCTTTTTGGCAGTAATATGCCATTGGGGATTGGTCCCCCCACTTTTTATCAGCTCTAAACCTTCCGGATCGGATGACAGGAATTCCACTTCATCCGCCATTATAGTTTGCACCATGCCATTGCGCCAGACAGTTGCGCCAAGATCTGCGGTGGCTCCGTAGCTCATGATGTTGCCGGGCATACCGGTGATTCTCAACCCAGATACGGACTCCGACTCATCACTCACGCAAATGAAGCTTTCTGTATCAGAGATCTGCTGATGGTAATTATTATCGCCCAAGTAGACAGCCGTGATATCGTAACTGCCATAATCAGCCGGTCTCCATTCCATCTGCCCTTTTCCGTCTACCAACTCCACCTCATGGAAGTATGATATCGGATCCGGATATTCTATCTCCTGAGTCCCGTCTTCTTTCACTGTTACATAGGGGTCGGGATAGGAGATAAATACTAAATTAATTTTGCCGGTAGGCTGTATCTCAACATCTATATCCTTTAGTTTTGCTGTAACGGTTACCGGTTCATTCCTGTCTCCGTGTCCGTTAGGCGGATCAAAGCTCAATTCAACATTCAGATTGTTTTTATTTACTGTTAGGGTAACCGGATCTGAATATATGGTAATGGGCGTGTCCTGCACATACTGGGAAATGGCACAGCGGTATCGCCCGGCATTTTCTTGCCTAACCCCGTTGATTGTTAACTGACTGTCGTCTTCATTTTTCATCGTCTGCCATCTGCCATCCATATAACGCTGCCATTGATAAAAGATACGATCAGACACAGCAGCGCCGGCAGCAGGTTGAGCGATCACCTGAAATATTGCCCTGGTGCCGGATGCAGCCTCAATTGAAACCGGCTGCTGAGTAATAAGGGGTGCATCGCCGTCGGGGGCCGTCCTGGCACTACATTCAGACCCCAATATGCTTTTACCCACAACTCCACCATAAGGCGAGCCAATGGACTGGATTTTATAACTATAGTATGTATAAGGCTGTAGATCCACATCGGTATAATTGGTGGTCCCAACCGGAATCACGTCGCCAATCTTTTTGTATCCGGCCAAGCCTCCTTCAAAATCATAGTATCGGTATAATTGATAACCGGTAACATTTGGATCCACATTGTCCCAAGTCAGAGTCACACTGTTAGGCGTGGCATCTGTCATCTCCATATTCTGGGGCAGCAACGGTGGGCGTCGGATCTGATCCACCGCATAGGTGACCACCGGAAAACTTTGATCGCCCTTATCGCTGATATAAGGGTAAGCGACCAGCTTCCATGCGTAGCTATATCCTCCGTCCTCGGCCTCCCGCGGCATATTCGCCAAGGTGCCGGTGTAACCTACATTTTTAATCGTGCTTGTAGACCAACCGCCTCCGCCGCCAATGTCAAAAGTTATGCCGACTATTGCCCCCGCAACTCCGCCGCCGACTCGGTAGGACATATTGGCAGAAAAGGTATGGGAGTTCGTGCTGGACTCAGTTATTTCAATACTTTGGACCGTATAAGCATCACCATAGCCAACGGTGGTGAATTTATTATGCTCTATGGGGTCCTTAATCTTATACATCTCGGCACTGCTTCTGTGATATGTTTCCGGTCGGCCCAGAGTGTGTTGGAAAAGCTCCCCGCCGATACGGGGCAGGTCCGGCTCCCGGCTGGCGATTTCATCGTATTTGTCAACAGGAATCACCACATAAGCGGCGGGATATGGAAAGTATTGATTCAAATTAGTCCAATACCCGCCTTTGCCTCCGACTCCGGGACACCACATCTCGTATTTGAATACATCCATGGGGATGGTATAAACAGCCACACTGTCCTGGCCGCCAAGGGTACCGTAGGAAATAGACGTGGTAACCTCCGTCTCATGAGAAGTATCCCAGGAATAACCGACGGTGAAAGCCTCTTCACATTCGGATTGGGCTATCTTGATACCGAAAAAACTTACTTCCCCTTCTACCCTGCCATATGCGCCGGCAGTAACATTAACACTGCCGTGGGTTTCTGAGCCGCTGCCTTCCCCGGAGCTGATCTCCGTACTGCTGCCGCCTATATAGCCGTCGCCGC
>CAYOGD010000008.1:0-21508 GCA_964403395.1 uncultured Alkaliphilus sp. | reverse complement strand
TTCTCTAATATAACATTTTCCACATTGAGACCATATTTTTTTATCAATTGAAAAAGCGCCGCCTCAATGCCGTATCCCTCTACATCCATATCCATAATTTTATTGGCAATATCCGGCTTTATTGCTCTTTGACCCGATAAGTTGGGTGCAATCGATTGTGCCAAATCCGTAATATGCCTTCCGGATTTAAAGATTCCGATGGTCATGTCCACATTTTTTTCAAATATTGGCAAAACAAGTGCTTTGATGTGATCTGAAGTTAAACCCACAAGGTCCGCATCTAATAAGATTATAATATCGCTTTTATCTTTACAGTGTTTTATGCCTTCCTTTATCGCTTCGGCCTTTCCCTTATTTTGAGGCATTTTTACCAGTTCAACATTATAATTTGATACAATATCCGAAGTCAAATCCTGAGAACCATCGTCAACAACAATTATGTTTGATACTATGTCGGTTTCCAAAATGGGAACAATAACCTTTTCGATACGGCTTTCCTCGTTATAAGCGGGTATGATGGCAGTAATCCTCATATAATTCCTACCCCCCTTCTCTAACTACATCCTTTTAATCTCTTCTACCAATACCGCTAAAATCTCTTCCTCTTTTATCTTTTTTATAATTTCTCCCCTTTTAAATAAAAGTGCCGAACCCACACCGCCGGCTATACCGATATCTGCATCTCTCGCCTCTCCGGGCCCATTAACGGCACAACCCATGATAGCCACCTTGACAGGTTTTTTTAATCCGCCTAATTCCTCCTCTACCTGATTAGCTATGCGTATTAAATCTATTTTACATCGTCCGCAGGTAGGACAGGACACTATTGTTATTTCACTTTGAATTATACCCAGGGATTTTAAAAGTTGCCTTCCTACTTTAACCTCTTCTATCGGGTCACCGGTCAATGAAACACGAATAGTATCGCCTATTCCCATAAGTAATAGAGCACCTATACCGGCAGATGATTTTATCGTACCGCCCCATACCGTGCCCGCTTCCGTAATTCCCAAATGAAAAGGATAATCAACTTTTTCAGCCATCAATTTATAGGCATCTACGGTAAGTTTAACATCACTGGCCTTCAAAGATATTACAATATCCCGGAAGTCTAAATCCTCTAATATGGTGATATGATTGAGAGCACTTTCTACCATTCCTTCGGATGTGGGATACCCATATTTATCTAATATGGATTTTTCTAATGACCCCGCATTTACACCTATCCTTATAGGTATGCCTTTTTCTTTAGCTGCTCTTACCACTTCCTGTACTCTCGCAGTTTCCCCGATATTCCCGGGATTTAACCTCAATCCGTCAACCCCTTCTTCCATAGACCGCAGAGCCAGCCTATAATCAAAGTGAATATCGGCTACAATCGGTATATCCGTCTGTTTTTTAATTTTACTTATGGCCCTGGCGGCTTCCATATCCGGTACAGCAATCCTGACTATATCACATCCCGCGTCTTCCAATCTTTTAATCTCTTTAACCGTACCGGTAACATTTGCAGGGTTTGTAGTAGTCATAGATTGAACTGTGATCGGATTATTCCCTCCTATATATATATTTCCGCATTTAACAATTTTAGTTTCTCTTCTCATTTATCCACCTTCTATAATAAATGTACACCTTTTCAATAATATTATTCTTTATATCCATGACCTCCCTACTTGAATCAACCGAAAAGATTTAATATATCTTTATAAGTTATAAATAACATCAATGTTATTAAAATACCAAACCCTATCAGATGTACCATACCTTCTTTTTCCGGATCTATCGGTTTTCCCCTCACAACTTCGGCTAATAAAAACATAATCTTGCTGCCATCCAATGCGGGTATGGGAAGTAAATTTATTAGTCCCAAATTCACACTCAGCACAGCGGTCAGATTTATTATATCCAACCACCCTGTTTTTGCTACCTCCCCTACCAGGCTTAAGATTCCTATGGGCCCCATGACTTCCCCCGTAACATTGGACTTCCCGGTAACGAGGCCTTTTAAAAAGGTTAATATATCCATCGTTATAGCTTTTATAACTATAAATCCGTTTTTAACCGATGAAAATATAGATCTTTCCATGGCAGCCACAACACCTATTGTTATTCGATCTGTGTCTGCATCCCTGGTAGGCCTTACGGTTTTTTCCATTTTATCGTTATCTCTGATAATAATGACATCTATGGTATTTTCGTCCGAACTACCGATAGCATCCACAACATCTTGCCAGGTGTCCATCCTTTCCCCATCGATGGAATGAATAATGTCCCCACTTTGTATCCCCATATGTTGAGCGGGAGATTGGGGTATAACCTCACTTATCTTCGTGGTCGGTGCCCCTATATAATAGAAAATAGTCGAAAACAAACCTATTGCCAAAATAAAATTCATAAAAGGACCTGCAAAGATTACGGCAATGCGAGATAAAACCGATTTGTTGTTGAAACTTCTTAAGTCATCGGACTCCTCATCTTCCCCTTCCATCCTAACATACCCGCCTAAGGGCAATGCTCGAATTGAATATGCCGTTTCACCTTTTTTCACTTGAGCCAACTTAGGGCCCATGCCTATAGAAAATTCATGCACCTTGATATCTACCAATTTTGCCACTGTAAAATGACCCAATTCATGAATCAATACTAATAACCCAAAAACAACAATCGCTACAAATACAGTAGTCATAATAGCACCTTCCTATTTTATTTCATTTTTAATCCAATTTTTAACCCATCTATCCACTTCTAATATCTCATCTACGGTTTTATATGAAAACGGTTCATGTGCTGCCATTGCTTTTTCAATAAATTTAGGTATATCATAAAATCCGATCTTGTCCCGCAAAAAATATTCAACCAACACTTCATTTGCCCCATTCAATACACATGGCATTGTCTTTCCTATTTTCAGAGCTTCATAGGCCAGGGACAAACACGGAAATTTCTCCGTATCGGGGGGCATAAATGTTAATTGACCCAAATTATTAAAATTCAGCCTTTTTACACTGCTTTCTATCCGTTCCGGATAAGATAATGCATATTGTATGGGTATCCTCATATCGGGAACTCCCATTTGAGCGATGATTGAATTGTCCTTATACTCCACCATTGAATGAATAAGGCTCTGGGGGTGTACTATAACATCTATTTTATCCAATTCCATATTAAATAACCACCTCGCCTCAATCACCTCCAGCCCCTTGTTCATCAAAGTCGCTGAGTCAATGGTTATCTTTTTACCCATACTCCATGTCGGATGTTTTAATGCATCCCCTGCCCCGGCCTTCTTTATTTCCGCCTTGGCCCAATCTCTGAAGGAACCGCCCGATGCCGTCAAAATGATTCTGGATACACTTTTTATATTTTCACCTTGTAAACATTGAAAAATAGCAGAATGTTCACTGTCAACCGGAACTATCCCCACACCATGCTCTTCAGCTTCCTTCATCACAAGCTCACCGGCTGCAACTAATGTTTCTTTATTGGCCAAGGCTATGGTTTTTTCACATTTGATGGCTTCCAATGTAGGGAGTAAGCCCACGCTGCCTACCACTGATGTTAAAACTATATCCGCACTTTCCAATGTAGCAACTGTGACCAATCCCTCCATACCTGAAACAATCCCAATCTTTCTGCCCACCCTCTGAGATAAAATTTCTGCCTTCTCTCTCTCAAAAACCGCCACAACTTCAGGATTAAATTCCTCTATCTGTTTTTCCAATTCATCAATATTCTCTAATGCCGATAATCCGACTATCTTAAATCTTTCCCCATGTGTTCTGATAACATCCAAGGCCTGGATTCCGATTGATCCGGTAGAACCCAATATACTGATTTTTCTCAAACTATCACCTCATATTTCTGACGAAAACTGCAGAGTTGCTTATTTCTCATCCATTGATCAAAAATATTAAAATATAATATACCATCGGAGCCACAAACAATATACTGTCAAAACGATCCAAAACTCCCCCATGCCCGGGCATTATGTTTCCAAAATCTTTAATGCCCATATACCTTTTTATTGAAGAAGCGCTTAAATCTCCGACTTGGGCCGCTATGCTACCTAAAAAACCGATGAGTGCAACAGCAAATAAATGGTCCTTTAAGAAAAAATACCCGAAAATCAACGAGATAACCATACTTCCTAATGTACCCCCTATTGCCCCTTCGACAGTTTTTTTAGGACTGATAGACGGACATAATTTCCTCTTGCCGAAAAGATAGCCGGAAAAATATGCAAGGGTATCGGTACCCCAAGCGGCAATAAATATAAGCCATATAACAATATCATTCGCCTGTTTGGTAATAAGTAGGATATGCCCCAATAAAAAAGGAACATAGATCAGGCTATATAATGTGATACTGATATCCACAAAATTATATTTATGATCTATTAATTTTATAATATTCAATATGATCACTGACATAAAAAGCAAAACAAGGATATAAAAAAAGTCGAACATAAAATTCATCAATATCAGTATAATTACCGCTCCCATATACCCCACTGTTTTCATCGGTATAAATTTTCCATTACACGCATTGTAGAATTCTCGCAAAGCGACGAGAGATATCAGTAAAAGCGCAATAAACAGCGGTGTACCTCCGACAATAACTATAACTAATAAAAATGGTAATCCAATAATTCCGGAAATAATTCTTTTGAGCACTCAATCACCCCTCGTATATACCACCAAATCTTCTTTGACGATTTTGATAATCCGATATAGCTTCAAGCAAATGCTCCCCTTTAAAATCCGGCCAATATATGCTCGTAAACCAAAATTCCGAGTATGCACATTGCCATAATAAAAAATTGCTCAACCTGATCTCTCCGCTGGTCCTTATCAACAGTTCAGGATCAGGTATACCTGCAGTATAAAGTAAAGACTCCACTAAAGTTTCATCTATTTCATCTATATGTATTTCATTATTTTCAATTTTTATGCCGATCTCCTTTATGGCATTCAGTATCTCCGAACGTCCGCCGTAATTTAAGGCTATATTGACACAGAGCCCTTTATTTAACTGTGTTTTAGTTACAGCTTTATCTATTTCTGTAATCACCTCATCCGGCAGCTGTACTATATTTCCTATCGTCCGAATTTTTACATCATTATGATGTAATTCCGCTATTTCTTTTCTTAAATATTCAATTAAAAGCTTCATCAATATGGATATTTCGGAATCGGGCCTCTTCCAATTTTCTGTGGAAAAGGCATATAATGTTAAATATTTTACTCCGATATTAGAAGCAGTTTTTATCACATCCCGCAATGCTTCCACACCCGCTCTATGCCCCATGCTTCTAGGCAGCATGCGCTGTTTGGCCCATCTACCGTTTCCATCCATTATAATCGCTATATGTTTAGGTATGGAATCAATATCAATATTTGAAGGCACCCTGATTTTTTCGGAATTTTTCCATAAGCCTTTGAACATCCTTCTCACCTCAATCATTTTTAAACCCCCATACGGGGGCTTAAAAATACGCTATCACTAATTGTAATATATTATCTTTATATATTTTCTGTCTTATCACTCTAGCTTCGGCAGTTTTTATGCTTCTTTTACCGAAAGTTTCTTTTATTACAATTTCAAAATCATGTTTATCTAATATATGTAATGCCCTCTCAAGTTTATACCCGACAACATCCGGCATTTTATACCTCCATAATATCTTCCTCTTTCTGTTCGGTCATGTCGTCTATAGTGCTTATAAACTTATCTGTTATCTTTTGTACCTCATCAAGGGCAACCCTCAATTGATCTTCGGTGAGCTCGCTGCTTTTTTCCATCTTCTTTAAACTGTCATTTGCAGCTCGCCTTTCGTTTCTTATGACTACTTTGCTCTCTTCCGCCGTCTTTCTGACTATCTTTGTAAGATCTTTTCTTCTCTCTTCCGTCAACTGCGGAATAACAATTCTGATAATTTTTCCATCATTAGACGGGTTAACACCTAAATCAGATTTTAAAATTGCCTTCTCTATATCATTTGTTGCCGTTTGGTCGTAAGATTGGATTGAAATAAGCCTCGGTTCCGGGGCTGTTACGGATGCTATCTGTTTGATCGGGGTAGGAGTTCCATAATAATCAACAGTGATTCTATCTAACATTGCAGGATTTGCACGCCCCGCCCTGATACTTGCAAAGTCTCCCTTGAGTGCATCGATTGCCTTGCTCATGCTTTTCTCTAAATCTGTATATATTTCTAATTTCATACTATCTCCTCCTTGCTATAATATAAATATTTGTTATACAGATATCCAATTCCTACATTGTAATAAACAACAAAAATATGCCCCATTGCAGTTTCATTGCAGACAATCCCGGTTATTGAACTTAAATGTGTTTTCACTAAATATTCAAATCATTCATCCATATTAACTATGGATATATGTCCCTATCTGTTCTCCACATATGACCCTTTTAATATTTTCAGCATTATCCAGATCAAAAACCTTGATCGGTATGGCATTATCCATGCATAGGGATGTTGCAGTCGAATCCAGCACCTTTAACCCTCTTTGCAGGATATCGATGTAGGTCAATTGTTCAAACTTTATAGCGGTTCTATCGACAGACGGATCGGCGGAATATACCCCATCGACTTTTTTGGCCAATAATATCACTTCCGCTTCAATTTCAGCTGCCCGTAATGCTGCGGCCGTATCGGTAGTAAAATAAGGATTTCCCGTACCGGCAGCAAATATGACTACACGATTTTTTTCCAGATGCCTTATGGCCCTGCGCCTGATATATGGTTCCGCTATTTGTCGCATCTCTATAGCACTTTGGACCCTCGTTACCACATCTAAATTTTCTAAAGCATCCTGCAAGGCTAAAGCATTTATAACCGTCGCCATCATTCCCATATAATCCGCAGTAGTCCTGTCCATGCCTTCCCCGGTTCTGCCTCTCCAATAATTGCCGCCGCCTACTACTATGGCGACCTGGACCCCCATATCTATAATATCTTGGATTTGGGAGGCAATATTATTAAGTATATTAAAATCTAAACCAAATCCCTTTTCTCCCGATAAGGCTTCCCCGCTCAATTTTAACAATACCCTTTTATATTGGGATTGCATCATACAAACCCCCCCTGCTAATATTAATATTCGATAACCAATACAAAAAACCTTTATTTGATATGAAAAAATAGTTTAAAAGAGAACACTGCAGTGTTCTCTTTGGAATACGGAGTAACTAGCTATTACCCATCTGTTTGGCAACTTCTTCCGCAAAATTTTCTTCCTTCCTTTCAATACCTTCCCCCACCTCATACCTCGTAAATCTTCTTATAGAAATATTTTCACCTATCTTGGAAATCATCTCAGCTAATAATTCGCCTACGGCAATATCGGGATTTTTGATGAAGGGCTGTTCCAATAAACATATCTCCCCAAAAAATTTATCTATTCTCCCTTCCACCATTTTTTCCACTATTTTTTCGGGTTTCCCCTCATTCAGGGCTTGCTTTCTTAAAATTTCTTTTTCTTTTTCTATAACCTCTTCCTCCACCTGTTCACGGCTCACATATTGCGGATTTGAGGCTGCAATCTGCAGTGCAATATCTCTCACAAAGTCCTTAAATTCCTGATTTTTAGCGACAAAATCGGTTTCGGTGTTTACTTCAACCAATACACCGATTCTCCCCCTATGTATATATGCATCTATCAAACCCTCAGCGACTATTCTCCCTGCCCTTTTAGCGACAGCAGCTAATCCCTTTTCCCTGAGAACTTCAATTGCTTTGTCTATATTACCTTCAGTTTCTATCAGTGCTTTTTTACAATCCATCATACCGGCGCCTGTTTTTTCTCTTAATTCCTTAACCATTGCTGCAGTTATATCCATATTCGATTCCTCCTAGTATATTATTAAAGGTAAGAGTAAGGGAAAATCCCTTGCGCCCTTACCTTTTATATTTCAATTTACTCTTCAGTTTGAATTCCCTGTTTGCCCTCTAATACGGCATCCGCCATGGTTGCCGTGAGCAATTTTACAGCACGTATCGCATCGTCATTGCCGGGAATTATATAATCAACCTCATCCGGGTCACAGTTTGTATCTACTATTGAGATAACCGGTATACCCAAAGTCCGTGCCTCCTGAATGGCAATTCTTTCTTTTCTTGGGTCTACTATAAATAAAACATCCGGCATTTCAGTCATATCTTTGATGCCACCTAAAAATTTTTCGAGCCTTTCTTGTTCATGACGAAGCTTTATAACCTCTTTTTTAGGTAATACGTCAAATGTTCCGTCTTCTTCCATAGCTTCCAATTCATGAAGGCGTTTTATTCTATTTTTGATAGTTTTAAAATTAGTCAATATCCCGCCTAACCACCTTTGATTGACATAAAACATCTCACATCGTTTTGCCTCTTCCTCTATTGCCTCCTGGGCTTGTTTTTTGGTTCCCACAAATAAAGCTGTCCCGCCCTCGGAAATGATATCTTTCATGGCATTATAGGCTTCTTCCACCTTTTTTACAGTCTTTTGGAGATCTATGATATAAATCCCATTTCTCTCTGTAAAAATATACTCTTCCATCTTAGGGTTCCACCTTCTCGTTTGGTGACCAAAATGAACCCCCGCCTCTAGCAATTGTTTCATTGAAATTACAGACATTCTCTTGCCTCCTTAGTTTTACCTCCGCCTCAATCATCTCCGCTTAGAACCAATCGGCACCCCTAAGCTAAATTATAAGGCGTGTGTTATCTTACCTTAAACATTTTAACATAGAGATGAGTACTAATCAATGATTTGTTTTTAAAAAATGTTATTTTCTGCTATATTATCTCCTTTTTATTGCTCTGTATTCATATTAATTTATTGTTTTATCAGATTTAAAAGAAAAGGCACTTAAATCGGCCCATCACATCACCCAAGCATCTTCTTAACGGCTTCTATCAAACAGCCGGCCTCGAAAGGTTTTACTATAAAATCCTCCGCACCGGCCTGTATGGCCTCATCTATCATGCCCTGTTGCCCTACGGCAGAACAGATAATTATTTTAGCATCCGGATTCAGTTTTTTTATTTCTCTGGTGGCTTGAATTCCATCTATCTCAGGCATTATTATATCCATAATAATCAATTCGGGCTGTAATCTTTTATATTTTTCAATGGCTTCGGCTCCATCTTCTGCTTCATCTACCACATTAAATCCATTTTTAGTCAATATATTTTTAATCATCGTTCTGACGAATGATGCATCATCAACAATTAGAATTCCTTTTGACATTACCTTGCCCCCTTTAAACTTCGACAATAAATTATATTGCTAAATACAGATATATACCGATAACAAAATTTATATAAAACAAAATTTATATGGACAATAAACTAAATATTATACTATTTCAATTATAACTGAGTATCCGATAAAATAAACCAACTTTATTTGCCATATTGAAAACTTAGGAACCGGGCACTGTTATATAATATATTATCTATTGAATTTAAAATCCGGCATTTGCACCCGATTCAACAACATAAAAGCTAGCTGTAGTTTAAAATAAAAACAGTTAGCTCCTATAACTTTCTATATTTAATTCCGCTTACCTTGTATTTATTTTGACCTAACAAAGATTTTTATCTGTAATTCTCCATTAAAATCATATTTTTGTGTTTGTAAGGATTATAGAGTAAAACTAGTTTTCGACCTGTTCTTCATATTTACAATCCTTATCGCTGCATATTATTTTATCACCTTTTTTACTTCGTCTATATACTAATATACTCTCACATTGCGGGCATCTTTTATCCACGGGCCTGTTCCAAGATATAAATCTGCATTGCGGAAAATTACTACAGCCATAAAATAACCTACCCCTCTTGGATCTTCTTTCTATTATATCCCCATCCTCACATTGGGGGCATTTTACGCCGATCTTATGAAGAAAGGGCTTGGTTTCGTCACAATCGGGATAATTGGAACAAGCTAGAAATTTTCCATACCTGCCGTGTTTGATAAGCATGATAGCACCGCATTTTTTACAGTTCTCATCACTCTCTTCTACCAGATTGATCTGCTCCATATGTTCCTCGGCATTAGCCAACATTTTATGAAATGTACTGTAAAATTCTGAAATGAGCTCTTTCCAATCACGCCCATCTTCTTCTATGCTATCTAACTGTTTCTCCAAATTTGCCGTAAAGTTGACATTTATAATTTCAATAAAGTATTCGACTAAAATTTCATTTATAATATATCCCAGCTCCGTGGCAACAAGATTTTTACCCTCTCTTTCCACATACCCCCTAGCCAGTATCGTAGATATAGTTGGAGCATATGTGCTGGGCCTTCCTATTCCAAGCTCCTCCATGGTTTTTACCAGAGATGCTTCCGTATACCTGGGAGGCGGTTGAGTAAAATGCTGTTTAGGTAGTTTATCAACTATATTTATAATATCCCCATTTTGTAAATCAGGCAAATTTACATCTTCCGATATATTTGAATAACTGTATACCTTTAAAAATCCATCAAATTTCAAAATAGAGCCTGTGGCCTTGAATATAATTTTATTTACCTGGAGGTCTACAGATAGAGTGTCGTACAACGCCGGGGACATTTGGCTTGCCACATATCGTTCCCATATCAATTTATATAGTAAATATTGATCCCGGGTCAACGAAGATTTGATAACATCAGGATGTTTGCCTATATCCGTAGGCCTTATGGCTTCATGTGCATCCTGTACATTCTTTCTCTTAGTACCTGTTTTTTTAGTAGATTTCTTTTTTGCATATTGTTTCCCTATATTTTCCGTAATATACTGTTCCAAAACCTCAAGGGCGTCGTCCGATATCCTGGTAGAATCAGTTCTGATATACGTAATGAGGCCTATGGTTCCTTCCTTTTTTAAATTTATGCCTTCATATAATTGTTGCGCCAAGGACATTGTTTTTCTGGTATAAAAACCCAACTTATTTGAGGCCTCCTGCTGGAGTGTACTTGTAGTGAAGGGCAAACTCGGATTTCGTCTCTTCCGGCCCTTTTTAACTTTTGTTACTGTTAGCGTATCATCACCGATAATATCCAAAATTCTGTTTACTTCTTCTTCTGTCCCTATGTTTTTATTCCCCAAATCATCAGCATAAAATCTAACTTCAAATCTTTCCTTTTTATTATTCTCTACTTTTAAGATTAAGCTCCAGTATTCTTCCGGTTTAAAATTTTTTATCTCTTCTTCTCTGTCTATTATAAGTTTTGTGGCTACAGATTGCACCCTTCCCGCACTGAGCCCCTTCCTCACATTTTTCCAAAGCAGGGGGCTGATCTGATACCCTACTAATCTGTCCAAAACTCTCCTCGCTTGCTGTGCATCTACTAAATTTCGGTCAATGGGTCTCGGCTTTTTTATTGCATTTTTGATTGCATTTTTGGTGATTTCGTTGAATTCTATTCTACAAGGGGTGTCTTCCTCTATCCCTAACGCCCTTGCCAAATGCCATGAAATAGCCTCACCTTCCCTATCGGGGTCCGTTGCTAAATAGACTTTTTTCGATTTTTTCGCTAAGCCCCTGATCTCTTTTAATACCGGCCCCTTGCCCCGTATAGTGATATATTGCGGTTCAAAATTATTATCTATATCAACCCCAAGCTTGCTCTTAGGTAAATCAATAACATGCCCGACAGATGCTTTTATAACATAACCCCTTCCTAAAAATTTTCCTATGGTCTTTGCTTTCGCCGGCGACTCTACGATTACCAAAGATTTTGTCAATTAATAACACCTCCACCATGCTATGATTTTTTTAGAACTATCAGACAAAATCAAACTTTTTACATCATATCAATCTATTCTACTGCTGTAAATATTTTTCCCGGCATCCGGTTTATATAACCCTTGATCTCTAATATAGTTAAAATAGGATTTAATTCAGATGCCTTTATCCCTGTTTCATTTATTATTAAATCAATATTTATAGGGTTTCTCCTTATCACATCGAATACCCTCATTTCCAAATCACTCAGATCATCCTTTATTGATTGTTTTTTGTCGACCTTATCCATCGGATATCTATATCTAAGATTTTCTATTATGTCACCGACCTCAAGCAAAATTCTAGCACCGTCCCTGATCAATTTATTAGCCCCTTTGCTTTGAATGTTATTGATATTGCCGGGCAGGGCATAGACATCTTTTCCTTGATCAAGTGCAAAGTCCGCGGTTATCAGTGCACCGCTTTTCTCCGGGGCTTCAATTACAATTACACCGTCCGATAACCCGCTGACAATTCTATTTCTGGCGGGAAAATGATATTTTAACGGCGGTGTACCCAAACAATATTCTGAAATAATACAGCACCTTTCAAATATCTCATCCATCAGGGCTCTGTTTGAAGCCGGATAATATTGATCCAACCCGCATCCTAAAACCCCGATAGTATATCCGTTACCGTCTAATGCTCCCTTATGGCCGCATGTATCTATTCCCATAGCCAACCCGCTTATAATTCCAACACCCCATTTTGCAAGTTCCCTTGCAAACTGATGTGCAGCCCATTTACCATAAGGTGTTGCCCTTCTCGTACCGACTATAGATATCAAAGGCATATCAAAATCTATTTTATTTCCTTTTACATATATTACATAGGGGGGATCGTATATGTTTTTTAATTTAGAAGGATAGGCGGAATCATAAATTGTCAGAGGCAATATATTGTTGTCATCCAAACTCTCGAAAATTTTTTCTACAAATCCTTCATTTCTATTTTCTATAATTTTACCGGATATTATACTCCTATCCGTCAATGCACTGATAATATGTTTTTCATCCGCATGCCAGACTTCCTCAATATTATAAAAATAGCTTATCAAATGTTCTATATCTTTGTGGATGATGCCCTCTATGTGGTTCAACCATATGATTATATCTCTTTGCTCTAACATCATATCATATCCCCCAGACTATTATTTTGTCATAAACAGTATATTATAAAATATGCAAATCCGGAATTTAATAAAAAATCATGCCTGATTGTTTTTATGCGATATCCATATTATGTATTGCGATGCAAAAATAACAAATCCTTTACAAATTATCATAAATGATAAGTGCTTTTTAAGTGTTTTTTTATATAGTTCTATAAGATTATTCCGCTTAAATTTCTGTATTGCAGAGCCTCGGCCAGATGATTTTCGTAAATAATATCCTTTCCCTCTAAGTCTGCTATAGTCCTCGCCACTTTTAAAACCCTGCTATAACCCCTGGCACTCAGATTCATTTTATTAAAAGCCAGGTTCATCAACTGTTGAGCAGTTGGATTTAAAGTACAGTATTTATTTATTGCCGCTCCGTCTAACTGGGAATTAAACAAATATTTTGTTTTCTTATATCTTTCCAGTTGAATTTCCCTGGCCCTTTCTACACGTTTTCTTATTTCTTCGGAAGATTCAGATCCCTTATTGTCGGTTAAATCCTTATACTTTACGGCCGAAGTCTCAACTATTATATCTATTCTATCCATCAAGGGGCCTGAAATTTTGTTGACATATCTGTTTATCTGATAAGGAGTACAGTTGCATTGCTGCCCGCCCTCAGTCCCATAATACCCGCATGGACAGGGATTCATTGCGGCCAGTAACATAAAATCCGCGGGATAGGTATAGGAGCCGTTTATCCTTGATATATTTATAACCCTATCTTCCAGGGGTTGTCTCAATACTTCCAATGAGGTTTTATTAAATTCCGGGACTTCATCAAGAAATAGTACACCGTAATGGCTCAGAGATACCTCCCCCGGTTTGGGAATCCTTCCCCCTCCGGTTATAGCAACTGTCGAACCGGTATGATGGGGGGAACGAAAGGGCCTGCTGCGGATCAAGCCTTCGTGGGCATCGAGCAATCCGGCTACACTGTATATCTTTGTGATTTCAAGGGCTTCCTGAAATGTTAATTTCGGAAGTATTGAAGGTAATCTCTTTGCAGCCATAGTTTTACCCGACCCCGGGGGCCCTATGGTGAGCACATTATGTTTTCCTGATGCTGCAATTTCCAAGGCTCTTTTCAGATTTTCCTGACCGCGTAAATCTTTAAAATCTTCCAAACCAGTTTCTTCTTCATGATTATATTCAAAAGGTTCCGTATATATATCTAATCTTTTTTCACCTAAAAGGTGGAGCGCTATATCATTTAGGGTATGTACGGGTACTATCTCCATCCCGTCTACAATTTTTGCCTCTTCCAAATTTTCATATGGCACTATCACTTTTTTTATGCCCCTATTGCACATTTCCAATAACATGGGCAGCACACCATTGACCTTATTGGCTTTACCATCCAGGGATAGTTCCCCCAGTATCAATGTATCTTCTAAGCCCTCTAAAGGAACCTGCATGGATGCACCCAGGATGCCCAGGGCAATAGGCAAATCAAAATGACTGCCCTCTTTCCTGGTATTTGCAGGAGACAAATTAATTGTGATTCGTTTTAAAGGAAAGTCTAATCCACTGTTCTTTATAGCGGCACGTACCCTATCTTTAGATTCTTTTATAGCCATATCAGGCAATCCTACAACATTTATATTTGGCAATCCATTGGATATATCCGTTTCCACATCTATCACGGTAACTACTAATCCTGTTAAACAGCAGGTTTTCACTTTCGATAACATAGATCCACTTCCCATTCGTCGGTTTTAACAAATCAATCGGATATAAATTTTTCAATATATGCAATATATGAATTGATTCTATGTATAAGACTCTTTTCCTGCAATTTTCTTAATTTTATGCAAAATGCCGTCTTGTATATGCTGTCAAAATGCATTTTCTATGTGATTTATTTTATACTTTTTTCCCATTAATTTTACCTCTATAACATCAAATCTATAACTGAAATGACTTTTATCCAAATTTTTATATAATATATATTGTTGCGATAATCTTTGTATTGTCTGTTGTTTTTTATAGTTAACCGCTTCCGAAGGTGTACCGAAGATACCTGAAGTTCTGGTTTTCACCTCAATGAATATAATAATATCATGTTTCTTGGCGATAATATCAAGTTCTCCCAATTTTGTGCTGTAATTGCAATCTAAAACATCATAACCTTTTTCTTTTATATAATTTACTGCTAATTTTTCCCCTATCGAACCTATACGTATATTCATGGCACTATCCCCCAAAATATAAACTATAATATTTTGCTCAAGAAGGTCTTTCTGTGCATTGGACTGGCTCCGTATTGTCTCAATGCCTCCCTATGTTCCTTCGTTCCATAACCTTTATTTTGTTTAATATTATAGCCCGGGTATTTCATATCCCATCTCTCGCAGAGCCTGTCCCTTAAGACCTTGGCTACTATGGAGGATGCTGCTATTCCATGACTAAAATCATCACCCTTGATGACAGCCATCTGTGGAATAGATAATTCTATCTCTTCCGCATCCACTAATATATAATCGGGGATAATATTATTCTCATCTTTATCCTTGATTGACATGACAGCTTTTTTCATCGCCAGTTTGGTAGCATTTTTTATATTGATCTTATCTATAATCTTCGAAGAAACCATACCTACCCCCATAGCTATACATTCTTTTTTAATAATTTCATATAGTTGTTCCCTTTTTTTAGGAGATAATTTCTTGGAATCCCTGATACCTTCTATAAGCAAACCCTTCGGCATAATAACCGCTGCGGCTAAAACCGAACCGAATAGACATCCACGGCCTACCTCATCGCAGAAGGCTATATGATCATATCCCTCATCCCATATAGAATTTTCTATATCTAATGTCGGCATTTTATATCTCCTTTTGATCATAATCTCCGCATCATCCCGTCTGTTTTATAAAACGGCTAAAGGTTTTTTCTATCATCCGCAGTATAGAAAAAAGCCTTTTAAAAGCCGGGCCATTGATTGCCGGTTTCTCCATTGCTCAGGATAGCGCCGGGCATTCCAAAGAGATGCGGCCAATCGTTGCGGATCTAAATTCATCTAATATTATATTTGATATTCTAAAATAGTCAATTTCATTTCCTTTTAAGATACAGCCCCTATTTTTGGCTATGCGATCCATAAGATCTATAATAGAATCATATTCATCCTCCACTTTATATCTCTTAATAACCTTTTTCCTGTGATCGGCCCATAATATTTCCAACAATTTATATGCTAATGTTTCGATATCTATTATTTCATCTTTGATTGCCCCTGTAAATGCTAAATTTAACGCAACTGCAGGGTCCTCAATCTTGGGCCATAAAATACCCGGCGTATCCAGCAGCTCCATATTCCCCTTTAACCTGATCCACTGCTTACCTTTGGTCACCCCCGGCCTGTCCCCTATCCTTGCACTTTTTTTATCTGCTAACCTATTGATGAGGGACGATTTTCCCACATTAGGTATTCCAACGACCATTATCCTGATAGGCCTCGGTTTTCTGCCTTTTTTTATCAGGGCTTCCATCTTGGCTTTTACGGCCTTCTCGCTTTCCTTTATCATTTGCCCTATCCCGGTGCCCTTGATCGTATTCACAGGAACCGTTATTATTTCCTGTTTCTTAAAATATTCTATCCATGCAGGTGTCATTTCGGGATCTGCTAAATCGATCTTATTGAGTATGATAATTTTAGGTTTATCGCCTATAATCCGATCCAAATCGGGATTTTTGCTGCTCAACGGTATACGGGCATCCAATAATTCATAGACAATATCCACAAGTTTAAGCTGTTCCCTCAAAAGCTTTTTAGTTTTTTTCATATGCCCCGGATACCAATTAATATTCACTGTTCCCCACCCCTTATCTGTCCGTAGATAAAACTACATCACTCATATACCGTACATCTTAATAATAAAAGGACTGAATATCAGTCCTTTCCAATCAGTATTTTTTCTTTTCTTTGATTTTAAATGCCGCCTTACCCACCCTGTCGCGTAAGTAATAGGTTTTGGCCCTTCTAGCCTGGCCTCTTCTGATAACCTCGACTCTCTCTATCCTTGGAGAATGTACGGGAAATGTTCGCTCCACCCCTACACCGGAAGCTATCCTCCTCACCGTAAAAGTCTCGGCGATTCCCCCTCCTTGCCTTTTGATCACAATACCTTCAAATATCTGAATTCTCTCTCTGGTACCCTCTCTAATTTTAACATGCACCTTAACAGTATCCCCGGTACCAAATTCTCCGATATCTTTTTTTAATTGTTCCTTCGTGATTATTTTCAAAATATCCATAATTGCCTCTCTCCTTCTCATAGACGTTCTTATAATGTGTACAGAGGACCGTCCGTTCTACCTTGTAAATTATATCATAGCGATTAAAATATGACAATATATAATTGATCATTATTTGATCTGGCCGCTATCCATCCCTATACTTTTTAAAAATTCCTTGTCCCCATCCGTTAACTCTGTATTTTTCAATAGTTCCGGCCGCCTTTTATAGGTCAACCTTAGGGATTCTTTTCGTCTCCATTCATCAATCTTTTTATGATTGCCGGATATGAGCACACCGGGCACCTCCAAACCCCTAAAACTGGCAGGCCTGGTATACTGGGGGTATTCTAATAAGCCGGAATAGAAGGTTTCATCCTCATAGCATTGACTTTGTGATAATACCCCGGGTAATAATCTTGTTATGGAATCGATAAGTACCATAGCAGGTATTTCTCCCCCGGTCAATACATAATCCCCTATTGAAATTTCATCGGTTACGATCTCATCTATTACTCTTTGGTCAACTCCTTCATAATGCCCGCATAGCATTATAATAAATTTTTCCTTGGAGAGCTCAATTGCCACCCTCTGGTTAAAAATTTCACCTTTTGGAGATAAATAAATAACCCTTGGTCTTTCGTCCCCCTTTAAACCGGTCGCCTTGACTATTTGATTATAACAATCAAAGATAGGTTGGGGTGCCATGACCATCCCGGGACCCCCGCCGTAGGGATAATCATCCACTTTTTTGTGTTTGTTGTCAGCATAATCCCTTATATTGATATATTCCAAATCAACAATATTTTTTTCTTTTGCACGTTGAATCATACTATCGTCGAGAGGTCCCGAAAACATTTCAGGAAATAAAGTCATCACTTTAATTATCATCATACCATCCCCTCAATAGGGTCTATAATGACCTTTCTTTCCTCTAAACAGATTTTAAGTATAAACTCCTCAACGGCAGGTATCATGATTTCCCTGCCGCCTTCGCCTTTTATAACATACACATCATTGGAACCTGTTTGAATTATATCCTTCACCCTGCCCATATATTCATCTTTTATCGTATAAACATCCAACCCGATGATGTCGGCTATATAATAGGTATCCTCAGGTAAATCCCTTCGCTGGTTTTCATCAATAAATAAATATTTATCTTTAAATCCTTTAACCAGATTGATATCCTTATATCCTTTAAAAGATAAAAGCACAGCCGTAGGCATATATCTTACATTTTCTATATAAAATCTCTCATCATTGCAGTCCATATAAACCCAGTCCAATTCTTCGAAACGTTCCATATAATCCGTAAGAGGCAAGACCTTTAAGTCTCCTTTTATTCCATGCGTATTGACTATTTTCCCTACTTTTAACATCTTTACCATGTAAATATATACTCCCTCTTTTAAATATATTATAAATAAAGACCAGGTTCACCCAACTTATTGGATAATCTCAACAATTACTCTTTTATTTTGCTTTGTAGCAGCAGCTTTTACAACTGTCCTGATCGCTTTAGCAATTCTCCCCTGTTTACCGATCACTTTTCCCATATCCTCAGGGGCAACCTTTAATTCTAAAATAATAGACCGGTTCCCCTCTATCTCATTGACATTCACCTGTTCAGGATTATCCACCAATCCTTTAGCGATAACTTCTACCAAATGACCCATTTTTCTACCTCCTAAATTAAGGTAATTATTAAATTATACCATTCTTTTTGAATAAATCTTTTACAGTATCCGTAGGTTGTGCACCGTCTTTCAGCCATTTTTCCGCTCTTTCGCTGTTGATTTTAATCTGTTTCGGTTCTGAAATTGGATTATAATATCCGATCTCCTCTATAAATCTTCCATCCCTTGGTGCCCTTGAATCAGCGACTACTATTCTGTAAAAAGGTCTCTTGTTTGCACCCATTCTTTTTAATCTGATCTTAACTGCCATTATTTCACCTCCTTTAAAAATAATTTTTATATCCCAAGAAAAGGCATTTTAAGTTTTCCGCCTTTTTTTACCGATTTCTCCATATCTGTAAACTGTTTCATCATTTTTCTTGTCTGTTCAAATTGTTTTAACAATTTATTTACTTGCTGTACGGAAGTCCCGCTGCCGGCTGCCACTCTCTTTCTCCTGCTTCCGTTAATAATGCTCGGGTTTTGCCTCTCTTCCAGGGTCATAGATTGTATAATAGCTTTGATATATACCAGTTCTTTGTCATCTATATCCAAGTTCTTGAGCTGTTTGCCTCCCATACCCGGAATCATTTCAAGTATTTGGCTGATAGAACCCATCTGTTGCACCTGTTGAAGCTGATCTAAAAAATCATCTAAAGTAAATTGCCGGCTCCTGATTTTCTCTTCCAATTCCTTGGCTTTTTGGGCATCAAAACTTTCCTGTGCCTTTTCGATAAAGCTGAGCATATCGCCCATGCCCAAAATTCTGGATGCCATTCTATCCGGATGAAATGGTTCTATATCATCAAGTTTTTCACCAATCCCTACAAACTTAATGGGTTTGTTAGTGACTGCTCTGACCGATAATGCGGCACCTCCCCGTGCATCCCCATCTAATTTTGTCAATATAACACCATCAATACCCAGCTCTTCATTAAAATGTTCCGCAACATTCACAGCATCCTGGCCTGTCATGGAATCCACCACTAAGAGTATTTCATGGGGTTTAATTGCAGATTTTATATTTTGAAGCTCGCCCATAAGTTCCTCATCAATATGGAGCCTACCGGCCGTATCTATCAAAACAATGTCATTGCCATTGTTGATGCTATGCTCTATCCCGGCTTTTACAATATCAACCGGATTTTGCCTATCTCCCATTGTAAATACCGACGCCCCCACTTTTTCTCCAACGACCTGAAGCTGCTTTATAGCTGCGGGCCTGTATATATCCCCGGCTATCAATAAGGGCCTTCTTCCCTGTTTCTTTAACATCCCCGCCAATTTACCTACAGTTGTTGTCTTACCTGTACCTTGCAACCCCACAAGCATTATAATGGTAGGGGGCCTGGAAGCAAAATTAATTTTACTTTGAGATTTGCCCATCAATTCCGTCAATTCTTCATTCACTATCTTTATAACCTGTTGGGCAGGGGTTAAACTTTCTAAAACTTCGGAACCTATCGCTCTTTCTTTAAGTTTATTTACAAAATCCTTGACAACTTTAAAATTGACATCTGCCTCTAAAAGAGCGAGCCTTATCTCTCTCATCGCCTCATCTACATCTTTTTCCGTCAATTTGCCTTTATTTTTTAACTTCTTAAATGCGTTTTGAAGTTTCTCTGCCAAATTTTCAAAAACCATGATTACACCTCCCTCACAGGGCCCCAACTGTTTAGAAACCTATACAATTCATCTTTGATATAAGAAATTTGTTTTGCTAATCTTTCTGAGGAAGAGATCAAAGCCAATTCATTTTCTAAATTGATCACGCTATTTAATATATCTAAAATTTTTTTGTTCTTAATATCCGTGTGCCTTATAAAATTAAGCTTTTCTTCGTATTGATATAGTAACCTTTCCGATCTTTTTAACATGTCATAAACAGCTTGTCTGGATACATCAAATTCATCAGCTATCTCTCCCAGGGATAGATCCTGATTATAATAGAGATCCACTATATTCTTCTGTTTTTCGGTCAACAGTTGATTATAAAAATCATATAAAACTGAAATTTCTACGGTTTTTTCCAACATATGAGCACTTCCCATTATTTATCTGTAAAGTAAAAATACTTTACAGGTGTAATTCTATACTAAAAAAGATTGAGTGTCAAGAAATTTTATTCATCTCCGAATATGGCTTTAATAAATGTTTCGGGATCAAATTCCTGTAAATCTTCCATCTGTTCCCCAACTCCTATAAATTTAACAGGTATATCCAATTCTTTACTTATCCCTATAACTATCCCGCCTTTTGCTGTCCCGTCCAGCTTTGTCAATACAAGGCCGGTGATCTGTGCTACCTCCTTAAATATCTTTGCTTGCTGGATAGCATTCTGTCCGGTAGTGGCATCCAGGACTAATAAAATTTCCTTAGATGCGTTGCCATATTCCCTATCTACAATATTAAATATTTTACCCAATTCATTCATCAGATTTTTTTTATTATGAAGCCTACCTGCAGTGTCACATATCAATACATCTATATCCCGTGCTTTTGCAGCATGTATGGCATCATATATGACAGCGGCGGGATCCGCACCTTCCTGGTGCCTTATAACGTCTACATCAACTCTATCACCCCAAATTTTTAATTGATCTATTGCAGCGGCCCGAAATGTGTCCCCCGCTGCCAACAATACTCTTTTGC
>CAYOGD010000007.1:0-22904 GCA_964403395.1 uncultured Alkaliphilus sp. | reverse complement strand
GAGTTAATTTAGTCAAATTCATTCCTCCCCCGTTATTTAGAATTTATATATAAATAACTTAGACATTTCATAAAAAATATAATGAGATTATAGACTGTGTGATAATTGCCATTCCGGGCGTAGCGAAGAATCTCAAGGGGCTCAAGATGCACCTTCTTTAATTTATTCAGACACCATCAGATACCATGGGAAGTCAACATATATTTTCACACAGTTCGATTGTATTGTGTTTGTATTATGTTTGTATTGTGTGATTTTTATTGAACTCTGAATTCATATATGATTATATCAAATTTATTCTATAATCTTCCCATTTAAAAAGAAAGTTTTAGCTTCTATAATCTGTACTTGTACCAGTTCACCTACTAAGTTTTCCGAACCGTCAAAGTTGACCAATTTATTTTCCCTCGTTCTGCCCATAAATCTGTTGGGATTTGTCTTGCTCGGCCCTTCAACCAACACCTCCACAGTTCTATTTAAATAGTTTTGATTGATCTCCCCACTGATTTTGTTTATCTTTTCCAGTAGGCGATCAAATCTATCCCGTTTTGTTTCTCTGTCTATCCGGCCTTCCATCCTTGCCGCCGGTGTGCCCTGCCTTATAGAATACAAGAATGTAAATGCGGAGTCATATCGGACCTTTTCCACTATATCCAAGGTGTGTTGAAAATCCTCTTCTGTTTCACCGGGGAACCCAACTATAATATCCGTAGTCAATCCGATATCAGGTATCCTATTCTTTAATTTTTCAATCAAAGATAAATATCTCTCTTTTGTATATCTTCTGTTCATAATCTTTAAAATACGATTGCTGCCCGACTGAAAGGGCAGGTGTAAATGTTCGCAAACTTTATCACATTCGGCCATGGCATCGATTAAATCATCGGATAAATCTTTAGGATGCGATGTCATAAATCTGATTCTCTCTATCTCCGGAACCTTATTTAACTTCCTCAATAAATCCGCAAAACTGATATCCTCGTTCAATGTTTTACCATACGAATTTACATTTTGCCCAAGAAGCATAATTTCTTTTGTTCCGCCGGCAGCAAGTGCGGCAGTCTCTTTGATTATATCTTCCACTTCCCTGCTTCTTTCCCTTCCCCTCGTATAGGGGACAATGCAGTAGGTGCAAAAATTATTGCAGCCGTACATAATATTAATAAATGCCTTTGATCTGTATTTTCGGTTAGCCGGTAATCCTTCTATTATATTACCTTCATTTTCCCATACTTCTATGAACATATCTTTAGATTCCATGGATTTCATCAGCAGTTCAGGGAACTTGAACAGGTTGTGTGTGCCGAAAATCAAGTCCACATGTTTATATTTACTTTTTATTTTTTCCACCACATGGGGTTGTTGCATCATACATCCGCATACTGCTATTATAAGATCATCTTTTTTTCGTTTTAAGCCTTTCAACGCTCCTAAATTTCCATACACCTTTAACTCGGCATTTTCCCTGACGCAACAGGTATTATATATGATCAGATCCGCTTCCTCCCTGTTGTTTGCAGCTATATATCCCATATTTTCAAGCATACCGGACAATATTTCCGAATCGTGTTCGTTCATCTGGCATCCAAAGGTAGTAATAATATATTTTTTATTCTTACCGTCATTATATATCCTAAAATTTTCAGCAATTTCCTGCTGTCTTTTTATTTCTTCCGGTGAGATATCGTGTTTTTCTTTTTTGTCCATAATCCTATCCTCCTATATCTGACCATATATGATAGATCATATAACATTTTAAATCAACTAATTTTTACAATAACCTTAACAGCGCTGATTGCAAATTAAAATAAAACACTTTTTTCTGCCGTAATGTTATCTTTTTTGTAATGTTCTCTACTTCTCCTAATTTTATCCTATTTATTTTATTTAATCATACAACTCGCCAATAACTTCAACAAATCATATATGATTATATATTAATAATCCATATATTAAAAATTAAGGTAAATTCGAGTTGCATATTTAAACCGGCCGATTATATTTTTATTTATTATGATGTTCATATAAAATTATATTACACTTGTTTAGACGTTTAAATTTGTATTTTTGAGTATGTGATGGATGTTTTCAAAAAAAAACAAAGAGCCCTCAGCCCTTCATTTTTTATCATTGTTATCTATTGTATATTCGACTATTGTTGTGTTGTTATTATTAACCTGTTGTTCCTATGCTTCTTCTTCGTCTATATCAATAGTTTCCTCTGTATCAACAGCCTCTTCCGTATCGGTGATTTCTTCAGAATCTGCAGTTTCTTCCCCATCAGCAGTTTCTTCCGCATCGACTGTTTCTTCTACATCTACGGTTTCCACTACATCAACGATTTCTTCCGTATCGTCTGTTTCTTCCGCATCAACGGTTTCTTCCATATCAACAGTTTCTCCCGTGTCGTCTATTTCATCAACAGTCTCTTCCACATCGATGACTTCTTCTGTGTCAACAATTTCTTCCGTATCGTCTGCTTCATCTACATCAACAGTTTCTTCTTCATTGATTGTTTCCTCTGCATCAACAACTTCTTCTACATCAACGGTTTCCCCCGTGTCGTCTACTTCATCAACAGTTTCTTCTACGTCAACGATTTCTTCCTCATCGATGATTTCTTCCGTATCAACAACTTCTTCTACATCAACGGTTTCCCCCGTGTCGTCTACTTCATCAACAGTTTCTTCTGCACCAACGATTTCTTCCGCATCGATAGTTTCTTCGTATATATCAACTTCAGAGATATTGAGACTTATACGCCTGTCGTCCGGTTTTATGTCCAAAACTTTTACCTTTACTTTTTGTCCAATATGAAGCTCGTCCGATGGTTTAGCAATATGTTCCTTGCTGATCTGGGAAATATGTACCAACCCATCCAGGCCTAATTCTAATTCGACAAAAGCACCGAAATCTACTAATCTGACAACCTTACCTTCAACGATACTTCCCACAGGATATTTCTGTTCCGCTGTTTCCCACGGATGCGGTCGTGTTTGTTTTAATCCTAAGGATACCCTGCCTTTTTCCTCGTCAAAACTTAAAACCTCTACTTCCACTATATCGCCTACATTTACAACCTCTGTCGGATGTTTCACCCGTCCCCAGGATAATTCCGATATATGGATGAGGCCATCGACACCGCCTATATCTACAAATGCGCCAAAATTTGTGATACGTTTTATTTCACCCTCAATGCGGAGGCCTTTTTCTAATCTGGAAAATAATTCTTCTCTTTTAATTTTGTTCTCTTCTTCTAATACAACCTTTCTGGACAGTATTACCTTGTTTTTCCTTCTGTCTATCTCAATTATCTTGGTGTTTAAAGTCTGGCCTTCAAAAACCTTTAAGTCATCAACATAACGGTCGGATATATGGCTTGCCGGTATAAAACATCTGATTCCATGTACTATAGCTATCACGCCGCCTTTTACCGCTTCAACTACATTGGCTTCAACCGTGGAACCTTCTTCCTTTATTTTTTCTAATTCGTTCCATCCTTTTACTATCGCTACTTTTCTTTTCGATAGTAAAACATTGCCTTCTCCGTCATCCAGACTTAATACATAAACTTCAATCTTTTCCCCTTCTTTAGCAATATCGGAAGGGTTTATCGTCATATCGTTTGATATTTCTTCTTTTGGAATTATTCCATCTGATTTATATCCTAAATTTACTGTAATTTCACTATCAGTAACATTTATGATCTCACCTGTAACAACATCTCCCCTTCTCAATCTTACCATCGTCTTTTCTATTTCTTCCATTAAGTCCTGCATATCATCGTTCATTTCTAAACCTCCTAAAATAAGTTTGTTTCTATGATAACTATTAACTAATGTTTATCAATTTTTATATTTTTAGTCAATAGACAATTCATTTAATTTTTCAACTACTTCATCGATAATCCATCCCGGGGTGGAAGCCCCTGCCGTAATGCCGATTTTCTTATAATTTTTTAATATATCAATCGGCAATTCCTTCGCGGTTTCTATATGAAAAGTTGTATTTGGCTTTTCGCTTCTACAGATGTCTACAAGTTTTTGAGTATTAGAGCTATGATACCCACCTATCACTATGATTGCATCAACACTTTTTGCTAAATTTCTTGCAGATTTCTGCCTGTCCATAGTAGCGGAACAGATTGTGTTGAATTTTACGGTTTGTTCAGCTTTCTGTTCAATTATATCACAAAGTTCATCATATAAGCTTACCGGCATTGTTGTTTGCACAACAATACATAACTTATGTACAGATGGAATTTTTTCAATATCATCCCTTGTCTTCACGATATATGCTTGATTATCACACCATCCATTGATGCCAATCACCTCCGGATGGTCCGAATTTCCTATAATAACGATAGTATACCCCTTTGCTCTATACTTCTTAACTATATCCTGAATCTTTTTAACAAAGGGACATGTAGCATCGATTACCTCGATATTTTTTTTATCAATCAGATCATATACATCCTTGGATACTCCATGGGAGCGGATGATTACAATGCTATTATCTTCAAGATTATCCAAATCATCTATCGCCTTTACACCGGCATTCTGTAATTTATTCACTACTTGTTGATTATGGATGAGGGGTCCCAAAGTATAAATACGTTTTTTATTCACATTATTATCCAATGTGTCGGAAGTGATCTTCATGGCTCTTTCCACTCCAAAACAAAACCCCGAATGATCCGCTACAATAACTTTCATCTCTATCCTCCCATGTTTGATTATATAATCAACTTAACAATAATTCTACATAAAATATAAAAATCCTCTATTAATTATAAATATTCCCATATTTCCCTAAATCATCAGCCCTCTGATGGTATTCAATACATCCTGGCTCAATCTTCGATATTCATCGGTAGAAACTTTTTTGTCATAATAATCGGATAAATATATAGGTTCACCCATTATTATTTTTACCTTACTAAAAAGTTTATAATCACCAATAATTGCTACCGGTATGATGGGGCTCTGTGCTTTGATTGCAATCATGGCCGAACCCGGCTTTGCTTCTAAAATTTCACCTGCCTTGCTCCTCGTCCCTTCAGGAAATATGCAAAAAATATCCCCGTTATTTAAAATTTTTAACGCCGTCCTGATGGCACCGATATCGGCTCCGCTCCTCTTTACGGGAAATACTCCCAATTTGTTTAAAATTGAGGAAAATAGCCTATTAGAAAATAATTCTTCCTTTGCCATAAAATTAACCTTTCTTGGTAAAAATGCCCCGATTATGATGGGGTCCATCAGGCTGAAATGGTTTGGGGACACTATAGCCTTGTCTTTCCCCGGTAAATGTTCTTTTCCTTCAATTTCTATCCTATAAATTAAAGAAAACAAGACCCTTGCAGCACCTCTTACAGCTTTATAAAACAGCACTTTATTGCCCCCCCTCCAGTATTGAGGTTATCTTATCTACAACATCCTCTACGGACAGATCTGTTGTATCAATGACAATCGCATCATCTGCCTCAACCAATGGTGCAAATTCTCTTTCCCTATCGATTTTGTCCCTATTTATTATATCTTTTTTCACATCCTTAAGGGTCGCATTCAGCCCCTTATTTTTAAGTTCCAAATATCTCCTTCGGCTTCTTTCTTCAACAGTTGCCGTCAAAAAAATTTTCAAATCGGCATCATTGAGGACATATGTTCCTATATCCCTTCCGTCCATCACTACATCTTGATTTAAAGCCAGTCTTCTTTGTACATCAACTAAAATCTTCCTTACCTGCGGAATTCTTGCGACATAAGAAACATTTTTGCTCACTTCGGGAAGTCTGATTTCCTCATTGACTATATCATTATCAAGATAAATATTATCTTGGAGAAATTCTATTTTACTTTTTCGTGCCATTTCAATTATCGCATCCTCATTCTCGATACCTATATTGTTTATCAAAACTTTATAAGTGAGGGCCCTATACATTGCGCCCGTATCTATATATGTTATGTTTAAACGCTGGGCGATTTTTTTAGCGATTGTGCTCTTACCGGAACCGGCAGGCCCGTCTACTGCAATTTGAATGTATGACATATATCCTATGCCTCCTTAGAATGGATTTAACCACCGGTTCAGGTGGTTATTTTAAACAGTAACAGTATAATATTCCTCCTCTATGCTTCTAAGGGAAATTATACATCAATTTCAAAGGCCCCTCAAGCATCTCTATATCTTTATTATGGCCAGGGTATCGATATTTTCTTTTAGGATTATGTGGTTATTGTCTAAAACATTACCGACACCCGGAGACATATCCTTTATTTCAATTTTAATATTATCACTGTACATCGAACTATTTATCTGTATCACATCCCCGTCACAAACAGTTATCATGATTTGATTATTTTCTTTAAAATTATAATCGATCGGTTCACCATTTATAATTATTTCCAACAGAGGATATATTTTATTTTCTTCAATCCCAATCTCTATGATATTCCGGGAGGAAACATCGCCTTTAGAATCATATACAGTATTAAATTCGGAAAATCGGGCTGTCATATAATAATTATATGCTCTCACCGTGTTAAATCCAATTAATAGGACAGACATAAGCATAATAATAGCAATAACGAATTTTTCTATAAAAAAATGTTCTCTTTGTTTTATTGCTCTACCATAGTTGTTCATCGACAGATTCTCCCGCAATAGTTAAAATTATAAATATTTATAGTAATCTTTATATAATTATATCCATATGGCATGTACTGTTATACTTGACTAAAACGGGCCCGTAGTCTCTAAATTCTATCAGATTAAATGAGCCGTTATGTGATTTTAATCTATAATAGTGCTCTAAATCCATGGAAAGGGCGGCCAGCAAAAACAAACGAATGAGTGTCCCATGGCTGACCACTAAGGTTGTGCTTTCATCCGATTGTATAATTTCATCATTTACAAATTCGACTATGCGTTTTTGTGCAGCTTCTATGCTTTCACCCGACGGTATATTTGCAAGGTGGGGTTTCTCTATCCAAGCTCTGAAATCATCGGGATAAATTTCTTTTATCTTCGTCCGGGTCAGGCCTTCCCATTCTCCAAAATTCATTTCGACTAATCTGCTGTCCAATTTACAATTTAGGTTTTTTATCCCTGCAATTATACGGGCTGTCGAATAAGCTCGTTCTAAAGGGCTTGAATAGATTCTATCCAATTCAATATTTTTAAAATATTCCCCAAGTTTTTTTGCCTGTTCGATACCTAGGCGGGTCAAATCGGAATTTTTACTGCCTTGGGTCCTGCCCTCCAAATTCCATGATGTCTGCCCATGCCTTACTAAATATAACCTTTTCATTTAAATCCATCCTTTACACGTTAACCCTGGTTCCATCTCTGGTAAACATTATATTTCTTCCAGATATCTTCCAGTACATTGAGATGTTCGGTTATCTCTTCTTTTTCAAACATTCCTATCGCTACTATCAGGGCATTTATTAAACTCAGAGGTGCTGCCAATGAATCAACAAATGACATCATATCACTTTTGGCTGTCAAGGTGTAGTCGGCCAAGCCCGCTATGGGGGACGATAAACTATCGGTAATGCCCACAATCGTTACTCCCTGTTCCTTTACATATGATAGTGCATCCACTGTCTGCAAAGAATACCTGGGGAATCCTATGCCTATAACTACATCCGTCTTAGATACTCTGAACACCTGGTCGAAAATGTTGCTTATACCGTGATGAACTATTTTAACATTATCCAAAATCAAATTTAAATAAAAGCCGAAATAATCGGCAAGAGACATTGAACTTCTCAAGCCAACTATATATATCTTTTTAGCCCCGCATATTTCATTTACCACTTGTTGGAATATATCGTGATCTATATTTTCCAATGTAGCCCTGATATTATTCATATCAATTTCCAATACTTTTTTTAATATGGAGCCTCCATCGGAATATTCTCCTGCCAACTCTACACGTTGAACCGTGGTCAACTTCAGCTTTATAATGTCCTCCAAACCTTTTCGAAGTTGCGGATAGCCGTCAAGCCCCAAAGCATCGGCAAATCTGACAACCGTCGATTCGCTGACACCAACTTTATCGGCAAGTTTGGATGCTGTCATGAAGGCCGCTTTATCATAGTTCTCGATGATGTACTGAGCGATCAATTTTTGACTCTTGCTTAATTCCGAGAACTTGTTTTGTATATGATTGATTAAATCTCTTCTATCTGCATTCATAATAGCTGATCACCCTGTTTTTTTATTTTATTCCTCAGATTAAATTTTCTATAAGATACTTCTATTTGATAGTATCAATGATCTAAACAACGGACAGTGCATAGAAGTATTTTTAAATATTCCATTTTTTTAATTCCTCGAAGTATTTAAAATTAGTGAGATCAAAGTGTATCGGTGTAATGGAGATATAATTTTCATTGATTGCCGTGATATCACTGTCGGGATCCTGTTCCATCTCCCTCACCGTACCGGACATCCAATAATATACATTGCCCCAGGGGTCTTTTCTCTCTATAAATGCATTGTCATATTTTCTTATTCCCAAAGTGGTTATCTTTGTACCCCTTATTTCACTCTTGGGCTTATCCGGATAATTGACATTGACCACTATATTGTGCAGCTTATTATTTTCTACAATTTTTTTTAGCAGCGTGGAGGTAAATTCCGCAGCATCGTCAAATTGGCTGGCCTTATAGCTGCCCATGGATACTGCAATTGATGGAATATCCATGATGGCCGATTCTACCGCCGCCGAAACAGTACCGGAATAAATTACATCCGTCCCAAGATTAGGTTCATCATTGATACCCGATATGACCATATCCGGTTTTTTAGATTTAAATAATGCTTCAATTCCCATTTTTACACAATCCGCCGGTGTACCGTTCACAGAATAGGCCTCGATTTCGGTATCAAAAAACTGAATCTTCTTTACTGTCAACGGGCTGTGCATTGTGATGGCATGCCCTGTGGCACTTCGCTGACTATCGGGAGCAACAACTACCACTTCTCCATTGCGCTGCATATGCTTTGCAAGTTTATATATGCCTTCGGCAAAGATACCATCGTCATTAGTAACTAAAATGCGCATAAATTTCCTCCTTACAATTTCAAACTTTAATGGTGATGTTTCTTCCATATAATTATATCATAAAACGCTATGAAAATAGAACAGATGAGAGTTTTGTATATATCAAATGCATATAAATATTCTATATTTTCATAATGAAGGCCCCTAATAATCTAGGGGCCCTTGTAAATTCTTATACGGGATGGGTCTTTTCTTTTTCATTATATAATTCTGTCTCTATTTTATATTTGTCCGCCCATCTCTCTTTAAAGAAATTCGTTGCAACCTGTGGGAACAATGCATAGGTGAGCACATCCTCTTCCTGTTCCAGATATTCTTTCATTTCTTCTCTGATAGATTGTAATTGAGGTTCCATAAGATCAGCCGGACGGCATGAAACCACTTCTTCATCTCCTATGATTTTTTGTTTGATATCATCTGAGATAGGTACGGCAGGTTGTCCATATAGACCTTTTACATAATCCTTAACTTCGTTGGGTACCATTTTATAGCGCTCACCGGTGATAACATTGAATACTGCCTGAGTACCTACTATTTGGCTTGTAGGGGTTACCAACGGAGGATACCCCAGGTCTTTTCTGACCTTCGGAACTTCTTTGAGCACCTCATCAAAAAGATCCAATCTATTTTGAGATTCAAGCTGTGATATAAGATTTGACAACATTCCGCCCGGGACTTGGTATATCAAAGTTTTTGCATCTACTCCCAAGACTTTTGGACTGATTAAACCCTCTTTCAAATATTTTTCCCTCAGCGACTTGAAATATTCTGCAACTTCATTGAGGATTTCCAGATCAAGGCCTGTATCATATTGTGTATCTTTAAAAGTTGCTACTATTGGTTCTGTCGGTGGCTGGGATGTTCCCAGTGCTAATGGCGAGATTGCCGTATCTATTATATCTGCGCCTGCCTCTATAGCTTTTAAATAGGTCATTGATGCAGTACCGCTGGTACTGTGGGTATGCATCTGTATGGGGATCTTGATCACTTTCTTTAATTCTGTGACTAATTCGAAGGCTACATAGGGAAGCAGTATTCCTGACATATCCTTGATGCAGATAGAATTCGCACCCAAATCTTCCAATGCTTTTGACCTTTTTACATAATATTCTATATTATGTACGGGGCTTGTGGTATAGGATAGTGCACATTGGGCATGTCCGCCTTCGTCTATGGTTGTCCTTATGGCTGTTTCCAAATTTCTGATGTCATTTAATGCATCAAAAATTCTTATTATATCGATCCCGTTACAGATCGATTTTTTAACAAATTCCGAAACCACATCATCGGCATAATGTTTATATCCTAATATGTTTTGTCCCCTTAAAAGCATCTGAAATTTTGTATTTTTAATTACCTTTTTTAAACTGCGTATTCTCTCCCAGGGATCCTCGTTTAAAAATCTTAAACTGGAATCAAATGTAGCTCCGCCCCACATTTCCAATGAGTGATAGCCTACTTGGTCTAATTTTTCGGCAATAGGTAACATTTCTTCGGTTTTCATTCTGGTAGCTAATAGAGATTGATGGGCATCTCTTAGCGCTGTTTCTGTAATTTTTATTTTTGCCATACATTTTTCCCCTTTCGATAATATATAAAGTATAGAATAACATAAAGTTCGACATTATACAATATTAAAATTATTTTTAAATCAGTTATTTCAATAGTATTTTATATTGAATATAAAATTTTTTTAATTTCGTTGAATGAAGATGATAATTGGTGGATTGTTGCCTTGATTTATATAACAACATTTCATCACGGAAAAATTTTTGCCGGAAAGCTTTTCTAAAAAGCCCAGGACTTTCTGTTTCTCGTTCACTCCCCCCTCATGCCCATAATATATGATTATAGATGCTACCCCCTTGGGTTTCAGCAATCTCAATACGGATTTAATACCTCCTATAGTAGAATCCGGTTTGGTTGTGATTGAATGGTCCCCTCCGGGCAAATATCCTAAATTAAACATTGCGGCGTCTATAGTAACTGTCAGATAACTCTCTATATTTTCATGACCGTCATTGATAAGTTTTATGTTATATTCATCTAAATTATTATCAATTATTTTTTTAAGGGTTCTATCCAGTGCTATCTGTTGTATATCAAAAGAAAAGACACTTCCCCCGGGCCCTACCCTTTCAGCTAAAAATATTGTGTCATTACCGTTACCCATGGTAGCGTCTACCACTACATCACCTTCATGGATCATTCCTTTTAATACATGATGCACAAATGAAGTTGCCCTGATGATTGAATTTAACATATTGATTCCTCTCCGAACTATCAGACTGTGTAATAATTGTAGTTCTGAACGCAGCGAAAAAATCCAAATAGCTTAAAATACAGATCCTTCGCATTTGCCCAGGATGACAAAAAGTATGAAAAGTGTTTCTTTACATAGTCTGCTATATCCGCCGTACAATTTATACCCAATTATTTGATCATTACACATATTGTACAGAATAGGATTATATTTTCAGTTTATATTGTTTGAATCTTTTATATGTTTTGGATTCTTGGGATTAGGGCTGTTTTAGGTGTTTTAGGTATTTGATCTCCTCTTCGTTAAGATACCTCCAATCCCCAACCTTTAAATCACCAATATTTATTTTACCCATTTTAATTCTTTTCAACTTCAATACCGGGTGGCCTATGGCACTGCACATTCTTCTGACCTGACGGTTTCTACCCTCTCTGATAGTTATTTCAACAAGGCAATCTCCATCGATTTTTTCCAAAATTTTTATTTCAGCAGGTGATGTAATGTAATCCCCTATTCTCAAACCATCTTGAAAATTATTCAATTTCCTTTTGTTCGGGGTACCTCTGATTTTTGCAATATATGTCTTCGGAACTTCAAATTTGGGATGTGTCAATCTATATGTCAACTCCCCGTCATTGGTAAGTATGAGGAGCCCCGATGTATTATAATCCAGCCGCCCCACAGGAAATATCCGGTAGGGTATATCAACTAAATCGGTAACCTTCTTCCTATTAAACTGTTCCCTTACGGTGGTCACATAGCCCTCCGGCTTGTTTAACAGGATATAAATTTTATGTCCTTCCAAAACTATATCTTTGCCGTCCACAGAGACCGAATCGGTTTCGGGGTCTACTTTAATGCCCATCTTGGTTACTACCTTATCATTGATTTTTACCCTTCCGTCCCTTATCAGTTCTTCACTTTTTCTTCTTGAAGCAACCCCGCATGAAGCCAAAAATTTTTGTAATCTCATGCATCTCATCCTATCTTCTGCTCACTACCTCTATTTTAATCTTTCAGAATAAATATTCAATAGATTCAATCGATTTAATTTATTTTCTATAATTTTTGCATCGGTAGTATATAAATTTAGTTCTTTCATGCGCTTAAAATAATCTGTACCGGCAAATGTAAATCTTTCCTTCAATCCTTTCATGGTAGCGATCCTTTCATTGGCATAAGCTATTAAATCCCCCGAAGCGATGAGCCTTGGCAACTGCAAAAATGGTATACCTAAAAACGCCCTTACGCTATTATGCCCTGCCAGGCTTCCGGTTACAATAGCCTCCGTATGGCCCACAAAAAGCCCGGATTTTTCTCCCGCGCAGAATAAATTTTGTATTCCGGTTACTTTCATATTGTTGTCCCTGGGTGCCATCGACAGGTAGCGTATTGAATTACCGATTCCCCCCGAATAGGGGTCCTCGTATTTTGCATTTTCGAGCCCCTTGAGTTTTCTGAGCTTATCTAAGGGGTAAAATGGAGCCATAAGCTTGGCATGGCCCGTATCGAGCAATATTATATTTTCCGCATACTCTTTTAAATTATATTGCTGGCAGACCTTGATATCAAGTTTACCCATATTGATATCTTCCTTGGGGACATTTATGATCACAACACCTTTTTCATTTAATTCATCGATTATTTCTTTGGACAGGGAATCCTTGTTGAGCTTGCAGGATCCGCTGAATGCGCCGGGGTCACCGTTTGCCCTCTGCCCTAAAATATCTTCTACACCGGCTCTCTGGCTTAAACTCACTCTTGGTCCGAAAGACGGGCATCTCAATACACACATGGCGCAGCCGTTGCCGTATTTTCTGCAATTGCCCATAGGCCCCGTGGAACCTGTTGCCTCGATAAATATGTCCCCTTCGAATATGCTATTATCATGGAGCCTGATAGCTGTAATTTTATCTTCATTTTTAACCACATCTATCACCCTATGTTGGAAATATAAGTTGATTTCCATGGATTTGATCAGTTTTCTGACTTGGGCTTCTATGATCGCCACATCATACAGGCTGGCATGTTTATGGCCCGGAAAATCCAAATTTTTATGCCGAGAACACCTATCGGTTATTTCAAACAGCTCCGGCGCCCCCAATAATGTGGTCTCCTCGGCTGCAGTATATCGCCCGTTGTTCCTCATGATCCCTCCTACATTTCCCAATCCCAGGAGCATATCCGTCCTCTCAAAGAGATGTACGTCTCCGCCCGCTTTTTTAGCGGTGATGGCCGCAGCACAGCCGGCCCATCCTCCGCCTATGATTATAATTTTAGCCATTTTCATGCTTCCCCCTTCTATATTTACATCCTTTGGGCCTTGCAGGTTTTGACGAGCGTCCCGTTTTTATCCCTTTTGGTGCAAGACCCGCAGATTCCTTCGCCGCAGCATATCATATTATTATTAGTAGTGACAAACTTTACATCGCTGCTTATTTTCCGGACAGATTTGATGATTTTGTCCTGCAATAAATCCGAGCCCCCTATAAATATTAATTTATAGTCGTTTTTTTTCATCAGATTTTTGCACAAGGCCGCAACTTCATCAGATGCCATATCTGTTTCCGTCATAGATTCCATATCAAAATATTCTCCGATAAAATTATATTCGCCAGCCCTCTTGTTCACAACTATATCTATAATATTGCCATTCTTTAACAGATGTTTTATAGTCAATATTGCGGGAGCCTGGGCTATGCCCCTGGCAAGAACCAGGCATCGAGCATCCTGTGTTGTCTTGAGAGAGCTCAATCCGAATACACCGTTCCAATAAGGCCCTCTGACAATCAGGGCGCCACCATGATCCGCCAATTTTTTGGTCTTCACCCCCCGCATCTCTACGGCTATTTTTATTGATGATTCCTCTTCATCAGAATCCATGATTGACATGGGCACATCAAAGAAATGATCGCTGTCTCTGTTTCTTATAAAAATATAAGAGCCCGGTTGTTTTAAGGCCCTGCTCATATACCTGGTAACTTGTATTGATAAGACAATTATATTATCGATGATTTTACTGTCGATCACGGGATATTCCCGGGATTCTCGAATACCCTTCATTTTATTTCCGGAAAAGTAAAACTCATCGTAAATACATACCCCCATCCAATTACAATCACAATAGCCTTTTCCCTGAAGTTGAGTGCATATAATACAGCTATTTTCCTCCGCTAAACGGCAGGGGCAATAATCACTGCCCGCATCCACACATTGCCATTGTTTAGAGTTCATAAAACCTCCCCCTTTAAGAGCAGTTTTTGCCTGAATTTGAACATTTGTCATGTTTACATCGAAAAAGTTTCACCATATTATCATCATATTTTTTCAATGGCATTGTGTTACTGGTTTTTCATACCGGGATTTATAATTTTATATCCTCCGGATCAAATACCAATCCATACCAATAAAAAAATCCCGATGCAATATAAAACATCGGGATTTTCTGTAAATTTATTTTCCGATACCGAAAAAATTCTTGATTTTATCCTTAAATTTTTGTTTTTCCACGGACTTACCGGCAATGAGATGCGTTGTATTTACTATCTTTCCGTTTAAATACGTAGTCATTTTACCTACATGCTGCCCTTTTTCTATGGGGGCATGCAAAACCTCAGGTATATCGATAACCGTAAGAAGTTTTTCCTTTTCCCCTTCGGCTAATGGGACAGTGTAATTTTTGAATGAATTTAATGGGATTTCTTTGCTTTTTCCCTTCAGGACCTTTATTCTTGTGATTGTTTGCCCCTTATCAAAGAGGATGTGGGGTTTATATAAATCAAAACATTCGTCTAACAGTTTTTTTGCGGTATTGAACCAGTCATAATCATCTAATGTTACGGCGATCAACTGCATGCCTCCTCGGGTTGCGGATGCTACCAAACATCTGCCGGATTTCATCGTATATCCTATCTTTACGCCGTCGCCCCCTTCACATGTATCCAAGATTTCATTTTTGTTTGAAAAATACTTGTAGCTGTTCCTATCGGCTATCCAGAATTTAGTTTTTACTATCTCCTTGAATACGGGATTTTTGAGGGCCTCCCTCGTGATCAATGCCAAGTCATATGCGGTTGTATAATGATTTTCGTCATGTAAGCCGTGGGGGTTTGTAAAATTTGTATTTTTTGCTCCTATTTCCCCGGCCCTTTTATTCATCAGCCCCGCAAAATCTTCTATGGACCCGGACATTTCATATGCGATTGCGGCGGCGGAATCATTTCCCGACCGCAGCATCAATCCGTATATCAAATCCCTTGCCTTTATCCTCTCGTTTGCCTTTAAATATATGGATGATCCCTCTATATTTTGGGCATTTGAATTTACTCTTATCTTCTTATCTAACGGAATATTTTCAATCGCCAACAATGCGGTCATAATCTTTGTGGTGCTGGCCATGGGGAGCCTCATATGTATATCCTTTTCATATATAACTCTTCCTGCCTCCACATCCATAACGATTGCCGATTGCCCGCTTATCTCCGGCTGTGTATTATTTTCATCCCCATAAGACACCATTGTTATCATACTGATGATACAAACCAATATTATACATATTCTTTTTTTATGCATGAGCCTCACCTCAAAAATGATTTTATTATATATTGCAAACATTATTAGTATTTACATTAAAAACATTATTAATTCCACAATATAAAAAGAGATAAGTATGTTTTTACTCATCTCCCCGGGCGGATAATTAATTTATCATTTTGTCCGGCACCTCATGTTGCATGGAACAAATCAATTAAATTATTTATATTTTATTTCACAGCCGAATTCCTTGGCAATTTTCTCCGCCTCTCTTATATCCTCTTTGTCCCATATGGACCATCCGCCTTTTAAACTGCCATTGACATAAATCTCAACCTTATCGTCCTTAAAGATCATTGTCTTTTCATTTCTTTTTTGCATCTGTTTTATCTGATTGTTGACAGCTTCGACAGGATCTAATTCCAATATCTTCATTGCAATAAACAAACAGGACATAGCATCCTGCAGTTCGCGTTTTGCCTTGTCTATATCTCCTTTCATCAAAGCCTTTAATGATTCTGCCACCTCTTCGTTTAAATGGCTCAGCGTTGTTTTGGGATCGTCTGTAGTGTATTTTCTATTCTGCCATATATTTTCTATAGCCTCCCTTATGTCCATAATTTTGCCCCCTCGTTTATATACTCTTCCTTTATTATATTATTATATCTTTTTAAGCCAATTCTTTCAAATCGGTTTTATTATTTTGTGAAAAAATTAAAGAGAGTTTCGGGTATCCGAGATTGCTGAAAAAGCTTCCATAGTAGATTTGATAATCTGGGGCGCCATTGATCTCGAAGCATCTGAGATTACTGAAAAAGTCTCAAGATATATCATTTTGAATGAGCGAAATGAAATGAAGAGGCTACTGAAACTTTTTCGATGATTTTGGAACGTACTTTATTCGAAATTGATGATTTTGCTTTCTTCACTTTTCTTATTGCTTTTGCCGAAGGCTGACTGTAAACTATCGATAACTTTAGGTGTTGAACTTATAATCGTATCGATTAGATGAGTGTTTTGATCGACAGACATCAATTTTATCTGCCCGTTACCCACTACCATGAATGCTACCGGATGTATGGATATCCCCGCACCTGCTCCCCCTGCAAAGGGCAATTTATCCTTGTTTGCTTCCCCGCTGTTTTCACTTTTCCCATCCTTCTTTGTCTCCGCGAAATCCCCGCCTCCCGACGCAAATCCAAATGATACCTTAGAAATCGGGATTATCGTTGTCCCATCTACTGTTTCCACCGCATCACCGACAATAGTGTTGACATCTACCATCTCTTTGATACTTTCCATGGTGGTTTTCATCAATGATTCTATTGGATGTTCATTCATTTTTTTACACCATCCTTTATCTTTGCTAATAATACCTTTATATTCGCATTAATAATATAGCCTAATTTAATATTAAATATACAGTCAATAGTCGTTTCAAATATATTGGCGTCATAGCCCGGAACCACATCTATCAATACTTTGGGGATGTCATAATTTTTACTTATGAGGAAGATTACAGATGTCTTTATAGCCCATATGGCGCCTACCATGACGGCGGTTTCGGCGGCATCCCCGGTACCGATCTTCGTATACCATGATATATTATTTAAGATCAGCTTTTCTCTTACTTTTTTTATGTAGGGCTCATATTTAGTATAAATTTTTTTATAATTATCTATTATCTTTTTTATTTCATATATATTGTATATGGGTTTTTCATCGTCGAAGGGCTCATCATCCTCATCTATCACTATCCGGGTGCCGGGCTTCAGTGCGGGGATATCTCCGCCTATTTTGATCATATCCGCAGCGGAAATTCTTTTGGTATATTTAAGTATACCGTGTAGGCCTGTCCAATCTATGATTATATCGTTGTCTTCGCCGCGTTTGATGTAACTGAACCTGACTTTTAGGTCTGAGTATAATATTCCAAATAACAAGATTCCTGATACTGCGATTATAAAAACCAACATTTTAAATTTTCACCTTTATTTATATTATATTGATATTCTTTCCAATATTTCAGTATTTACACATAAAGGCTGCAATTTTCAAAAACAGAGTAGTGCAATGCACTACTCTAATTTCCCATCATTCCATTGAACATTCTCCCCAATATATCAATCACCGATGCTTTAGGTATATCTTCTTTTGATACAATATCCGCTCTTCCTACCTCGTCCCCATCCAAAACGGCTATTATCTCACCTATTTTATCACCTTTTGATATCGGCGCATTGACGAATTGCGGAAGTTCTATCTCCTTTTTAACATTGCCTTCCTTGCCTTTTTCAACCAATACATTTAAATCATCCTTGGCAACCGCTTTCAGCTCGATTTTCTTTCCTTTGTTCAGTTTAACATTTCCTATGATATCGTTCTTTTTAGCTATCTTAACCGTGCCGAAATTAGCGAAGCCGTAATCCAGTAACTTAGCCGCTTCGTTAAAACGGACAGAGGAACTGGGTGCGGCTAATATTACCGCTACAAACGTGCTGTCTCCCCGGGTTGCGGAGGCGGAAATACAATGAAGTGATTTACTTGTATATCCGGTTTTTATACCATTGATACCTTTGTAGGTCTTGATCAGTTTATTCGTATTGACCAATGACTGTACCGATTCTTTCTTGCCGACCACCACAGTATCCATCCATGTTGTGAGCCATCCTTGGACTCCCTCATGTTTTAACAATTCTCTGGACATCAGGGCCACATCATGGGCGGTTGTAACATGGCCTTCAGCATCCAGGCCATTCGTATTGACAAAGTTCGTATCTTTCATACCCAATTCCTTGGAGCGATCGTTCATCTGCTTCACAAACAGCTCTTCTGTACCTGCCACATGCTCTCCCAGTGTTACGGAAGCATCATTTGCAGAGCGTATGGCTACACCTTTCATCAACTCTTCTATCGTCTTTGTCTCCCCGGGTTCGAGATAAAGCTGTGTTCCCCCCATCTTCGATGCCCTTTCACTGACGACTGCCTTATCATCAAGGGAGATTTTGCCGTCTTCAATGGCTTCCATCACCAGGAGCATGGTCATGATTTTTGTTATACTGGCGGGAGCCGATTGCTCGTGTATGTTTTTTTCATACAGGATTGTCCCCGTCCCGGCATCCATCAGTAATGCAGATTTTGCATCTATATCGAAGGGCTGTGTCTCTGCATAAGTATTTGAGATAGGTAAAAATAAAGAAATTATCATCAGTATACACAGTGGTAAATTCCATCTTTTTCTTTTTTTATTCACTTAGTATCCTCCTCATCACATATTTGATATTAGGTTTTCCAGCTGAGTATTTTGTTATGCGATGAGAAGGAAACTAAATCAAAAAGGAATAAAAAGGTATTCTATAACCTTTTTATCCCTTCTTTATTCACCATGCCGAATATCAGCGGTTGTTTCGGTTTAGCCGTTTCTCCGATTAAATACGCGGATTTTAATTTTTTAACGGCATTTTCTTTTTTTTGGTTGTCATTATAATGAATATATGCCAATGTATCATCTGTTTGAACATGATCGCCTATCTTTTTATTCAGGACAATTCCGACAGAATGGTCTATGATGCTGTCCTTGGTTTCTTTACCCGCACCCAGTATCAAGGATGCCAGTCCAATCTCTTCGGCATCTATCCCGTTGATATAGCCTGTTCTATCAGATTTCAATTCATATATATATTTGGAGCGCGGGAGTAAATCCGTATCTTCCACACAGTTTACATCCCCGCCCTGTTCTCTGACAAGAATTTTAAATGTTTCAAATGCTTTGCCTGTGGAGATAGCATTTTTTATTTTTTCCCTTCCTTCTTTCTCTGTCTCTACATTTCCGGCCAACAGAAGCATATGGGAGCCTAAGGCTATGCATAATTCCTTGAAATCTTCCGGCCCGCCACCTTTTAAGGTTTCTATCGCTTCCTTGACCTCCAGGCTGTTGCCTACGGCATATCCTAACGGTTGGTCCATATTTGTTATCAGCGCAACAGTGGCGCGGCCCATATTATTACCTATTTTGACCATCTCCTGTGCCAATTCAAATGCATCTCCTATATTTTTCATAAAGGCACCGCTGCCTGTCTTTACGTCAAGCACAATCGCATCTGCCCCGGATGCAAGTTTTTTAGACATTATGCTGCTCGCTATCAGGGAGATATTGTCCACCGTAGCGGTCACATCTCTCAGGGCATATATTGTCTTATCGGCAGGCGCTAAATCGGCTGTTTGGCCTGCAATCGCAATTTTAAAATTGTTGACATTAGCTATAAATTTTTCTTTAGTCAATTCCGTGCTAAATCCGGGGATGGATTCCAATTTATCCAGTGTCCCCCCGGTATGACCTAAACTCCTACCCGACATTTTGGCCACGGGGACACCGCAGGCTGCTACCATGGGGGTTAGTGCTATGGTGGTCTTATCGCCTACACCGCCGGTACTGTGTTTATCTACTTTGATTCCCCTTATACCGGATAGATCTATTATATCTCCGGAATTCATCATAGCCTCGGTTAAATCGGCTGTCTCATCTTCATTCATCTTTTGAAAATATATGGACATCAGCAGAGCCGCCGCCTGATAGTCCGGAATTATACCTCTGCTATAGCCATCGATGAAATAATTTATCTCTTCCCGGGATAAAATACCGCCATTTCTTTTTTTCAAGATTATATCGTACATCCTCATCAGAAGGGCACCTCATCTATGACGGATTTGACAAGATTGATAAATTTAGGCCTGGTTTCATCGGCAACCGCCATCACCTGCTCATGGCTTATGGTTTCCGTTCCTTCAAAGATAGCCATATCGGTTACGCAGGATATACCTATAACCTTTATCCCGCTGTGTTTAGCAACTATGACTTCCGGAACCGTAGACATACCTATGGTATCTGCTCCTATGAATTGAAACATCTTTGACTCGGCCTTTGACGAATAAGTAGGCCCGCTGATGGATACATATACGCCTTCGTGGGTCTCGACTCCGATTTTTTTTCCGACTTTATGGACTAATCCTATTAACTCTCCATCATAGGCATCGGACAAGTCCGGAAATCTTGGCCCTAATTCCGGATAATTCGGGCCGATAAGAGGATTATTACCCGTCATGTTGATATGATCATTTATAACCACAAGGGCTCCGGGATACAAGTCCGGATTGAGCCCCCCACAAGCATTTGTTACGAGCAGCAGTTCCACACCAAGGGCCTTCATCACCCTAACCGGGAAGGTCACTTCCTTCATGGAATACCCTTCATAATAATGAAATCTACCTTTCATTGCCATAACCTGCTTACCCATCAATCTTCCTATCACCAATTGCCCCGCATGGCCTTCTACAGTGGAAACCGGGAAATTGGGAATATCTTTATAATCTATAATAATGGCATCTTCTATCTCATCTGCTAATGTTCCCAATCCGGACCCTAATATCAGGCCTATTTTAGGAGGCTCTTTTATATTATCCAGCAAGTATTTTTTTGTCTCTTCAAGTTTTACCAATAAATTTTCCAAAATTAACCCTCCTTAAATATCTTTTACTATCCCTTTGATGTATATGAGGAATTTTTCCCTTATATCTTGTGCTGTTTTAATGACTTCATCATGGCTCAAGGGCTTGTCCGAAATTCCGCAAGCCATATTTGTGATACAGGATATTCCTAAAATTTTTGCTCCCCCATGAATTGCGGCTATCACTTCCGGCACTACGGACATGCCTACGGCATCGGCACCTAAGATGTCCAACATTTTTATTTCGGCAGGTGTTTCATAGGTGGGCCCCGTCAAAAATACATATACACCTTCATGGACATCGATATTATTTTCCTCTGCCGCTTTTTTAGCTAAGACTATTAGATCCTCATTGTAAGCGCCGGACATGTCTATAAATCTTGTCCCTTGGTTATCGTCATCAAATCCTATGAGGGGATTATCAAATCCGAAATTTATATGGTCCCTGATTATCATAAAGTCGCCGGGGGTAAAATTCCTGTTTATCCCTCCCGCCGCATTGGTGATGATTATTTGTTTGGCACCTAAGGCGATCATCACTCTTATAGGGAATGTAATTTCATCCATAGCATAACCTTCATAATAATGGAGCCTGCCCTTTAATGCTATCACCTGCTTCTCCATCAATTTTCCTATAACCAATTGCCCCGCATGGCCTTCCACCGTTGAAACCGGGAAATTGGGGATATCCTTATAATCTATAACGATGGCATCTTCTATTTCATCCGCTAATATTCCTAATCCTGAACCCAGAATCAAACCGATTGTCGGGTTAATTCCTATATTATCTTCTAAAAAGTGTTTTGTCTCTAAAATTTTTTTAGAATATATCTCCAAAATCAGCCCCCCCACCTAAAGTTGTTTTGCGGCTCTCACGCCCCGGCCGGTTTGCTCCGCCTGTCTCTCAACATTTTATATAATCAATTCTTTAAAACTCTCACCCTTACCTGTGGACGGCATTTCAAAAATATCCGAAATTGTTGCGGCTATATCGGCGAAAGATTTTCTGGTTCCGATATTCACATTTGCTTTTATTTTATTCCCATAGATTAAAATCGGGATATACTCCCGTGTATGGTCAGTCCCTTTGAAAGTCGGGTCATTTCCATGGTCCGCAGTGATGATTATGATATCATCATCCTTCATGGCATCTAATATTTCCGGAACTCGTTGGTCCATTTCCTCCAAGGCTCTCTTATATCCCTTCGGGTCCCTCCTGTGCCCGTAGAGCGAATCAAATTCAACCAGGTTTGTAAAAATAATCCCCCGGTTTCGCTTGTTTATATATTCGATTGTTTTGTCGATCCCGTCCATATTGCTCTTTGTATGGACAGAATGTGTGATTCCCCTGCCATTAAATATATCCTCTATCTTTCCTATGGCTATCACATCTAAATCTTCTCCTACGGCAATGTCCAGTACTGTTTGTCCAAAAGGGTCCAATGAAAAATCCCTCCTGTTATGGGTCCTGATAAAATTTCCCGGATCGCCTATAAAAGGCCTTGCGATGATCCTGGCCACAGCGTTG
>CAYOGD010000006.1:0-23616 GCA_964403395.1 uncultured Alkaliphilus sp. | reverse complement strand
GTAAGGTGATATCGGTCTCATTGCTGCTGGGCGGAGACGGAGAGGTAACAGAAATCATAGTAGGAGAAAATTTATCGTTTACGGGGAAACCTCTATCAGAGCTTAATTTACCGAAGGGTATTATAATAGGGGCTATAGTCCGCAACGGGAATGTCATTATCCCCAAGGGCAGCTCCGTCATATACCCGGGAGACAGAATAATCGTATTCAGTTTAACTAAAGACTTACCTACTTTAAAAATGTTTATGAAATCAAATAAGGGAGGTATTTTCGGTGAATTACGGAATCGTGTTAAAGGTACTAGGTAATATACTCATGGTAGAATCCGCTTTGATGCTGCCTGCTCTGAGTATAGCCTTATATACCAAAGAACACGATAAAATGGCATTTCTTATCACTGTGATAATAACGGGCGTCATAGGTTTTATAATGTCTAAGAAAACTACAACTAAAGATAATGTCAATATCAGGGAAGGTTTAGCCATAGTTGCCTTAGGTTGGATTTTTGTCTCTTTATTCGGCGCACTTCCCTTTTATTTGTCCGGAAGTATACCTTCTTATATAGATGCATTTTTTGAAACCGTATCCGGATTTACAACTACGGGAGCATCGATATTGAGCAATGTGGAAGGCCTCCCCCATGGAAATTTATTCTGGCGTTCATTTACCCATTGGATAGGGGGAATGGGTATATTAGTTTTTACCATAGCCCTGCTTCCCGCTTTGGGAATAGGCGGTTTCCAAATATTTAAAGCAGAGAGCCCGGGCCCTACCGCAGATAAGATAATGCCGAGGATAAAAGATACGGCTAAGATTTTATATGTGATATATTTTTCCATAACCATACTGCAGATCATGCTTTTAAAATTGGGTGGGATGAGTTTTTTTGATTCTATGTTGCATACTTTCGGTTCCGTAGGAACCGGAGGATTCGGCATAAAAAATAACAGTATCGCTTTTTACGACAGCACATATATTCATATTATAATTGGAATTTTTATGTTATTATCAGGTATAAATTTTTCTCTATATTATTATTTATTCAAAGGCAGATGGAAAGATGTGCTTAAAAATGAGGAATTAAGACTTTACTTAACTATAATCTCCACTGCTATTATAGTTATTACAATAAATCTTTTTATGACATCCTATGGGGGTGTTTTTCGTTCGCTCAGGGATTCATTTTTTCAGGTGATTTCAATAATAACTACCACAGGATATACCACTGCAAATTTTGACCTTTGGCCTACCTTCAGCAAGGCCATATTGTTTACACTCATGTTTGTAGGGGGTTGTGCCGGCTCTACCGCAGGCGGGATGAAGGTCATCAGAATATTGATTTTAGGTAAACTTATTAAAAGGGATGTAGCAAAATTGTTTCATCCCAGGGCATTTATTTCAATAAAGAATAGCGGGAAAAAGGTTACGGACGAAACCATAGCGAGCATAAACAGTTTTTTCACTCTATATATCATGATATTTGTCATATCGACCATAATAATATCCTCGGAGGGTTTAGACATTGTGAGCGTATCCAGTGCCGTAGCTGCAACCTTAGGGAACATCGGCCCCGGATTGGGTTTTGTCGGGCCCGCAAATAATTTTGGAGGATTCAGTTCCTTGAGTAAAGTGTTATTTTCATTTTTGATGTTATTAGGCAGATTGGAAATATTCACCTTGATTGCGCTGATACTGCCTAAAAATTGGACCAGGGAAGTTTAAACAGGTGATCAGAGATGGTTTTTATCGCGCCTCAGTCACCGTGAATATGGGGTGTTATTCATATGACATTAAATAAAGAATTGCTTATTGGGGATATTAAAAAAATACCCGGCTTAATTTTAGCTTTTGCAATCTGCGGTTACGGGACTATACAGATCAAGGTAGTTAATTTGGGGATGGATCCATGGGATACATTGGTTTTAGGCATAGACGATAGGACAGGTATGGGTTTTGGTAAAATAACTCAAATTGTAGGGCTTATTATAATACTTCTTTCTCTGCTTGTTAAAATCTATCCGGGCATGGCTACTATTTTCAATATGTTTTTTATCGGATTTTTTGCGGATATAGTTTCTAAATTTAATATCGTATTAGTTCCGCAGCATTATTTTTTAAAGATAATAGTATTACTTTATGGTAATATTATATTAAATTACGGATTCTACAGTTATCTGAAATATGAATTGGGAGCGGGCCCCAGGGACGGGCTGATGGTCGGCCTGGTTAAAATAACGGGACTGGATGTTAGGTACGTAAAAACAGGCATAGAGTTGATGGCACTGGCGGTTGGATATCTGTTTGGTGGAGTTGTCGGGGCCGGGACAATAATTTCAACTTTCATCGGCGGCTATATGTTGGATAAAATTTTTCAGTGGAGGGGTTTCGATCCAAAAAAAACTTGCCAGAGGAAATTGACGGATTACTTTATGTCGGATAAAGAAAAGATGTCTGTTGGAAAATAGATCATAGAGGGAGAAATATTACATGGGAAGAAATAAAAAGAGAGATAACAGAAGGACAAGAATATTTTTTACTGCAGTGATATTGATTGTTGTTATATGTGCCGGATTTTTGTTTAAAAACAGGATAAGGTTATTTTTTGACAGGGTGATTGCAGGAGCTATGATTGAGAACGGAAGTGATGATATAGATGATATGGATGAAAATATCCTTGCCGATGAGAAGGGCATGGATGATATGGATGATCATATGAATGATGACGGGGATGACGATATGGATGACGGTAGGGATGATGATAGTTCCGGCAGTACCGAAATTAACCGGGGCGATGAAAAGCGAGATAAAAATGATATAGGATATGATGACGATGGTAAACAGCCCGTAGAAAATCCTGATGATATTTTAGTCCTTGTAAACAAAACAAGATATTTGGATGCGGATTATAAACCAAGTGATTTGGTGGTGCCAGATGTAAAATTTTCATTTGACGGGGAACATGAAAAGAAGCATATGAGAAGAGAGGCAGCGGAAGCTTTGGAGGAATTTTTCGGACAAGCCCATGAAGAAGGAATATATATATTTGCCCTTTCCGGATACAGGTCATACAATACGCAGAAATGGCTCTTTGAAAACCGGGCAAAAAAGGTGGGGGAGGAAGAGGCCAATAAATTGATTGCAAGACCCGGTGAAAGCGAACATCAGACCGGGTTGGCCATGGACATAACGAGCCAGAGCGTCCAATTTGATTTAAAGACAAAGTTCGGTGAAACAAAAGAAGGTGAGTGGGTGAGGGATAATGCCCATAGATTCGGTTTTATTATAAGATTTGCAAAGGATAAAGAGAACATCACAGGTTATAATTATGAACCCTGGCATATAAGATATGTGGGCAAAGAAGCGGCAGGAGATATATATGACAGGGGTATTGCATTGGAAGAATATTAAAATAACATAGAGAGCACAGACTGTGTGATAATTGTCACTCTGGGCGTTCTTAGTCAAGCAACACAAATTACACAGTTTGAGCATAGAATAGATTTGGCGGATAAACCCAAAAAATGGAGGAATTGAATGGCGATAGAGATACCGATCATTTTTGAAGATAACCACCTGCTGGTTGTTGAAAAACCCCAAAATGTTTTATCACAGGGAGATAGAACAGGTGACCCCGATATGCTGACATTATTGAAGGAAGACATCAAAATTCGATATAATAAACCCGGCAATGTTTATCTTGGGTTGATACACCGCCTGGATAGGCCCGTAGGGGGTGTTATGGTTTTTGCAAAAACTTCAAAGGCAGCATCCAGATTATCTGACCAGATACGCAGGGGAAAGTTTATAAAACGGTATATGGCGGTTATACATGGAAAACCCTATAAAAATAAGGACATCTTAGTACATCATCTATTAAAGGATAATAAAACAAACACGGTGTTTGCAGTAGAAGAGAGTACCGAAGGGGCTAAAAAGGCAGTGTTGGACTATGAAATAGCCGGCACCGCGGGGGATTTCAGTTTGGTAAAAATAAATTTACGCACGGGCAGGCCCCATCAAATCCGTGTACAGTTTTCCGCAATAGGGCATCCGATATATGGGGATCAGCGATATAATTTAAAAGAGGATAATATAAAGGACCAGATAGCGCTTTGGTCCTATAAAATCACCTGTATTCACCCTACATTGAAAGAAGAAATAACATTTACCAGCCTTCCTATCAAAAGGAAACCCTGGACTTGGTTCTGATAATTATTAGAAGAAAAGTTCTGCATTTAATTGCGGGACTTTTTTGATAAAGAGTTTAATTACAATAAGTCAGAAGGTGAAGATATGAATTTGTTGGATATACGGAGCTTATCCGGAGGATATGATAAAATAAGGATAATAAAAGGAGTTTCCCTTCAGGTAAAGGAGGGGGAAATTGTAGGATTGATCGGCCCAAATGGTGCAGGTAAAACAACCATCATTAAAAGCATATTGGGTATATTGCCTTTGATTGACGGAGAAATAAAAATACTCCAATACAATATTAAAGAAAACCCGTTGGAATTTAAAAAGCGAATTGCCTATGTCCCCGAAGTACCTTTGCTCTATGATGAGATGACCCTTTTAGAACATTTAGAGTTTACCGGCATGTCTCACGGAGTAGATAAAAATATATTTCTTGAAAAAACTTCGGAATTATTGAAACTTTTTAAATTGGAGGATAAACTTCACCATTTTCCTAACTCTTTTTCAAAAGGAATGAAGCAAAAGGTTATGATTATGTGCGCATTCTTATATGACCCTTCGATCTATGTCATAGATGAACCGTTTATGGGATTGGACCCCATTGCAACCAGAGATTTTATAGATTTAATAAGGCTAAAGAAGGAAGAGGGTAAAGGGGTTTTAATGAGCACCCATATATTAGATACCGCCGAAAAAGTATGCGATAGATTTATACTGATAAATTATGGGCAGATTGAGGCGGCAGGTACTTTGGATGAATTAAGAAAATCTGCTGAAATTGAACACGGAGGTCTAGCGGATGTATACGAAAGATTGGCGGGTGATAGTGAATGAACCCGGTTTTATTGATATGGAAAAAACGTGTAACCTATTTATGGAAGCTATATTATAAATTCATATCTTTTCAAATAGACGGAGTCATACTGATATATTCATTAGGATTAGTAGGAGTACTGGGCCTTTATTTTAAAGAAACGATACTGGAGATTATGAGGTATGTACCTGCGGATTATATGGCTATATTGCTTCAGGTTATATTGATGTTATTTCTGGCATGGGGAAATCTAACAGGGCATTTAAAATTAGCCGATCAAGTATTTTTATCCCCTTTGGATATAGACGGTAAAAAATTTCTCAAATATTCACATACATTAAGTAAGGGAATACATATATTGATATGGTTTTTTATATGGACTATTTTATATCTTTATTATCGTATTAACTTTGATGCAACAATCTATATATATCTAACTGTTTTAATATGTGGAGCAATACTGAAAATAGCTGTTTTAAATTTTAAGTTTATCATATGGAATAAACTTGGGAAATGGAGAAGGAGAATATATAATGCCCTTTTTTATTTGGTGGCCTATGGTTTTATAGGTAGGGCTCTATCTATATTGACTCAAAGTTATATATCAAAAATTAAATTGATAATATATTTCAGTTCTTCAACAATTATTTTAATAATTTCTCAACTGATAAAAAATGATATTTTGATAGATTGGGAAAGATTGATCAATGAAGAGACTAATAAAAGGGTTCGAAATTTTGCATTTCTTTTAGGGCAGCCATATAGGGAAAAGAAAAGTTCCAGAAGGAGGACAATATCTGTTTTCAGCGGCAGAAAAATATTGCCTTTTAACGAGAAAGGGGCATTGCTATTATTGTATTTTAAGATATTGCAGAGGGGAGAAGGCAATCTCGTTCTTTTGCTTCAAATGTATTTCGGTATATTAGCTTCTATTATATTTGGGGGCCAATTGGTGAGCAGCAGCGGTATAGCAGAAATCCGAACATTTGCGATAATAAGCAATATATTTGTGGCCTATATATTGGCGGGTTTTTTGTCTTCCCTATGGATCAATCTAAAAGAGGACATATGGTTCCGGGTTTATCCATATACATTAAAACAAAAAATGGATGCGATTGAATTGGCTCCAACTATCGTATTGATAATAGTTCTGTTATTTATTAATATACCTTTAAATTTGGTTAATAAATGGATTTTTAATCCTGCTATCAGCTTTATCGGAATAATCATCGTATCTATAATCACTGTAAAAATTCATAGCTATTTATTGATGTCAAAATTAGAAATTTACTGATTCTTGTGTTATAAGGGGTCCTATAACTGTTATCAGAATAATTTTTTTATTCCGGAATAAGCTTTGGTTGAGGGGTTGTTTTCAATTTTAAATTATTTATAGGGGCATAGTTTGCTCTCATTGACCTGTGGGATTAAAGAGTATATACTTTAAACCAAATAATTGGAAACAATAGCAGCTGTAATTGGCATATACTATATAATAGAGGTGTGCACAATGGATAAAACAAGGATATATAACAGATTGATCGAAACGATTCCCGGTGATGCGGTTTCGCTCGACGAACCTATGAAAAACCATACTACTATAAAGACCGGCGGGTTGGCGGATATCATAGTAACGCCGCAATCGATAATAGAAATTCAATCCATTATCAAAATTTGCAAAGAAAACCATGTACCGTATTTCATCATGGGAAGGGGCAGTAATCTCTTGGTGAGCGATAAAGGTATGAGATGTGTGGTTGTTAAACTGGGGGATAAATTCGCAAAAATAACTATTGACGGGAATGATGTGACTGCACAAGCCGGTGTATCATTGGCGGAATTATCCGAAAAAATAATGGAGAAAAGTTTAAAAGGCTTTGAATTTGCCGGCGGGATACCGGGCACTTTGGGCGGGGCTACGGCTATGAACGCCGGTGCCTATGGCGGAGAGATGAAAGATATAATAAAGAGTGTCAAGGTATTGAATACGGAAGGTGAAATAATAGATCTTTCATCGGAAGAATTGGGATTTGGGTACCGTACAAGTATAATTCAGGTTGAAAATTATATAGTCTTAGAGGTTAAAATGAAGTTTGAAAAAGGCAATTATGAGGAGATAGCCGAAACAACGAGAGATTTGATGGAAACGAGGAATGCAAAGCAGCCCCTGGATTTACCCAGCTGTGGGAGTGTGTTTAAAAGGCCGGCGGGGCATTTTGCCGGAAAATTGATAGAAGACAGCGGTTTAAAGGGAAAGAAAATTGGAGGGGCAAAAGTATCGAGGCTTCACTGCGGGTTTATTGTAAATATAGATAATGCAACTACGAATGATGTTTTGGATTTAATTGAATTGATCCAAAAGACGGTTAAATCTAAATTTGGAATACAATTAGAAACCGAAGTTAAAATTATAGGGGAATAGAACGGCTCATATAATTGCGGGACAAATGATTGTTTCTACACAAGAGGAGAGGATAAAGGTGAGATTTGTAATAATTACGGGGTTGTCCGGGGCGGGGAAAAGCCAAGCTATTAAATATATGGAGGACTTCGGTTTTTACTGCATAGATAATCTCCCACCTACATTGATTCCTAAATTTGCGGAGCTATGTCACCAATCACAAGGAACATTGGATAAAATAGCACTGGTTATTGATATTCGTGGAGGAATGTTTTTTGACGATCTTTTCAGTAACTTAGAGAATTTGGAAGAATTAGGTTATAAATATGAGATCTTATTTTTAGATGCCAGTGATGAGACTTTGATCAAACGTTTTAAGGAGACCAGGAGAGCACATCCATTGTTGGCCAATGGTTCTATCGGTGAAGGGATAGCTTCGGAAAGGGAAAAACTTAAATATTTGAAACAGAGGGCAACCAATATTATAGATACTACCGGCCTCATACCGTCCCAACTTAAAAATGAATTAAAAAATATTTATATAGACGGTAATGTATCCGATAATTTGATCATTTCCATTGTGTCCTTCGGATTTAAACATGGTATACCATTAGATGCGGATCTGGTTTTTGATGTAAGGTTTTTACCTAATCCATTTTATGTGGATGAATTGAGAAATTTCACGGGAAATGATATCAAAGTCAGGGACTATGTCATGAATTCTCTTGTCAGTGTAGAATTTTCAAACAAGCTGAATGATATGATAGATTTTTTAATTCCCCATTATATAAAAGAAGGGAAAAATCGGTTAGTTATCGCTGTTGGTTGTACGGGAGGAAGGCACAGGTCCGTCACTATTGCTCATATACTTTATAATTATCTTAAGGAAAAAGGATATAGGGTGCTCATAAGTAATCGGGATATCAGTCCATATCGGGGAAGGGAAGGATAGGGGCAATGAAATTCATTCATTGGTTAAAGCCCGGGGTTAAAATTAAAAGATGGTTTATAGCGGGATTAACAGGAATATTTTTAATATCTGTCTCTGCATCTTATTATTTATATAAATTTAATATGGTCAATAGCGGTTGGGCAAGCGTATTGATAGGGTTGGTAGGATTAGGATTATTGTTCCTTTCTCTGAGGCAGGGAATCATTTCAACTTTAGATTGTGCATATTTTTCATCTGCATTGACGGGAAAAAGTGGCAACAATAATCCGAACAGGAGTATATATGATAAAAAAATTTTATCACGGGGGCCCAAAATAGTGGTGATAGGAGGAGGAACCGGCTTATCCGTGTTGCTCAGAGGGTTAAAGCATTTCACTTCCAATATCACGGCTATTGTGACCGTTGCGGACGACGGGGGCAGTTCGGGAAAATTGAGGGAAGACTTAGGGATGTTACCGCCGGGGGATATAAGGAACTGTATACTTGCACTGGCGGATATGGAACCCACTATGGAACAACTTTTACAGCATAGATTTAAAGAAGGAGATTTAAAGGGGCAGAATTTTGGAAATTTGTTGATCGCTTCCATGAATGACATAAGTGATAATTTTGAGGAAGCCATAAAAAAAATAAGTGATGTTTTAGCCGTGACAGGTAAGGTTTTGCCTGTCACTCTTAAAGATATAACTCTGTACGCCAAGCTTAAAAACGGGACTGTCATCAAAGGGGAATCTAATATACCTGTAAAAAGTTTGGAAATGAATAGCCCGATAGAAAACATATTTATTAAACCGAAAGATGCCGGGGCCATTAAGGAAGCGGTTGATGCCATAGAAAATGCGGATCTGGTACTGTTAGGGCCGGGCAGTCTCTACACCAGCGTAATTCCTAATTTACTCGTGAAAAATATAAAAGAAAGCCTGAATAGAACAGAAGCGCCTAAGGTCTATATCACCAATGTGATGACACAACCGGGTGAAACGGACGATTATACGGTCTGTGATCATGTGGACGCCCTGCTGAGACATTGGCCCGGTGCTTTGATTGATTATGTTATAGTGAATACGGGTACTATCAGCGATACCGTAGGGGAAAAATATAAGACGGAGGGTGCGGAAGTCATAAGATTGATGCATGAAGATAGAGAGAAATTAAAGGCGAAGGGTATTAAATTAATAACAGAGGATTTAATAGATATCAAAAAAGATTATGTAAGACATGATGCGATTAAATTATCTAAAATTATTATGGATTTAGTGTTGCAATGGAAAGCTGTAGATGATAGAAATCGCATGATCAATTATTTTTATATAAAAGAACTCATAAAGAAGATGTAAAAAACTGTTTGATAATCGCCGCAGGGAGGTGATTTTATGTCGTTTTCATCCACAACCAAGGGGGAGCTCGCCAGGATTTATTCCAAAGATCGCTGCTGTCAATTGGCGGAGTTAGCAGCTTTGATCAGAATGGGCGGGACTCTGCAGCTGATAGGCGGGGAGCAAAAATTAAATATAAAATTGGCTACGGAGAATCCGGCGGTTGCAAGAAAATTGTTCAGGTTATTTAAAACATTATTTGATATAAACATCGAAGTGATGGTGAGGAAAGGTTCCGGGTTGAGAAGGAAGAACTATTATCTGATGATTGTAACCGATGAGATGGGAAGCGGTAATATTTTAAAAGAGGTGGGGATATTAAAGCAAGAGACCAACTTTTTCGATATCTCATATAAAATTCCTGCTAAATTATTAGAAAAGAGATGTTGTAGGAGATCATACTTGCGAGGTGCCTTCTTGGGGGGCGGTTCGGTGAGCGACCCGGGAAAAACCTATCATTTAGAATTTGTCAGCCATAGTTTGGCCTACAGTAAATCCTTGAGAGATTTGATAAACAGCTTCGGATTAAAATCAAAGATAATAGAACGCAAAGGAAATTATGTGGTATATTTAAAAGAAGGAGATCAACTGGTAGATTTATTGAACATCATAGGAGCACATAATGCGCTGTTAAATCTGGAGAATATCAGAATTTATAAACAGATGAGAAATGATGTCAATCGTATTGTCAATTGCGAAACCGCCAATCTTGGCAAGATTGTAAATGCAGCTATCAGGCAGATTGCAAATATAGAATATATTAAAAATACGGTAGGTTTAGGATACCTGCCTGCAAATTTACGTGAAGTTGCGGAGCTCAGATTAGAAAGCCGGGATGCCAGCTTAAAAGAACTGGGGCAGATGTTAAATCCCACTATAAGCAAATCGGGAGTAAATCATAGATTCAGGAAAATAGACGAAATAGCAGATCGGCTGCGGGGGAATAAAAAATAAAAACAGGAGTTGTTGCAATAATAACTCCTGTTTTTATTTTGTAACTTCCTGTACAATCATTTATAATAATAATATAAATAACCCAACCGGAAAGGAGGGCAATTGAAAAATGGGTATAAATTTTGTTCATTTACATGTCCATACGGAGTATAGTCTCCTGGATGGATTTACAACTATAGATAAAATGATGGATAAGGTAAAAGAACTGGGCATGGATGCTGTAGCGATTACCGACCACGGCACTATGTTCGGTGTGATAGATTTTTATAAAGCCGCCAGGGCAAAAGGAATCAAACCTATAATAGGCTGTGAGGTATATACTGCTGCTCGAACAATGGAAGACAGAGATCCGCAGAAAGATAAAAATCAGGGTCATCTAATATTATTGGCTAAGAACCAGGAAGGGTATCAAAATTTAATAGAGCTTGTGTCCAATGGATTTTTAAGGGGTTTTTATTATAAACCCAGGATAGATTATGATGAACTCTCAAGGCACAGCAGAGGGTTGATCGGATTGAGCGGCTGTTTGGCAGGGGACATACACAGGCTTTTACTTCAGGACCAATATGAGATGGCCAAAAGCCTGGCATCAAGGCTGAAGAATATATTTGAGGAAGGCAGTTTTTATTTGGAATTGCAGGATCATAATATGCAGGAGCAAAAAAAGGTAAATCTGCAATTGATAAAGCTTGGAAAAGAATTGGACATACCCCTGGTAGCCACTAATGACGTTCATTATATAAATAAAGAGGATGCCGAAGTACATGATATTTTACTCTGCATACAGACGGGGAAAATAAAAGAAGATACGGATCGTATGAAATTTCCCAATGATGAATTTTACTTAAAATCACCGGAGGAAATGAAAGAAATTTTTGCATTTGCTCCGGAGGCCATATCAAACACAGTGAAAATAGCGGAACAATGTGATATAGATTTTGATTTTGATACAATACATTTACCGGAATATGAAGTACCCCATGATATATCTAAACCGGACTATTTAAAAAAGATTTGTTTTGAAGGCCTTAACAGGCGCTACAATCCGGTGACGGAGGAGTTGGAGGGCCGGCTGAATACGGAACTTTCCGTTATTGAGGACATGGGTTATGTTGAATACTTTCTCATAGTTTGGGATTTTATCAGATATGCAAAAGATAACAAAATACCTGTAGGCCCGGGCAGGGGCAGTGCTGCCGGAAGCATTGTGGCCTATACTTTGGGTATAACGGATATCGATCCCATAAAATATAATCTCATTTTTGAACGTTTTTTAAATCCGGAAAGGGTGTCCCTTCCCGATATAGATATAGATTTTTGTTACGAAAGGCGCGAAGAGGTCATAGATTATGTAAAACAGAAATATGGAGAGGACAAGGTAGCCCAGATAATCACATTTGGGACCATGGCCGCAAGGGCTGCTATCAGAGATGTGGGCAGGGTCATAAACATGCCCTATAATGAGGTGGACAAAATAGCCAAACAGATTCCCTTCGCCGTGGGAATGACCATAGACCGGGCCCTCGATACGGATCCCGGATTTAAAAAGATATACAGGGAAAACGAAGAAGCAAGATACCTGATAGATATGGCAAAAAAATTGGAGGGGTTGCCGAGGCATGCATCCACCCATGCAGCGGGAGTTGTGATATCTAAAAACCCTCTGAAGGAATATGTCCCCCTCTATGTACATGACGATAATATTACAACCCAATTTGCTATGGGCACATTGGAGGAATTGGGCCTGCTCAAAATGGATTTTTTAGGGCTCAGGACCTTAACCGTAATCGAAGATACTTTGGAACTCATTGAAAAAAATCATGATATAAATATAAACTTTTCCGATTGCAGTTACGATGATAAAAATATTTACGATTTAATCAGCAATGGAGAGACCTTGGGGGTATTTCAACTTGAGGGTACCGGGATGATTCAGTTTTTGAGAGAGTTAAAGCCTGACTGTTTTGAGGATATTATTGCGGGGATTTCTCTTTATCGCCCGGGGCCCATGGATTCCATACCCAGATATATTAAAAATAAAAACAATCCGGAAAATATAGAATATATGCATGAAAGTTTAGAGCCCATATTGAATGTAACTTATGGCTGTCTTGTATATCAAGAGCAGGTCATGCAGATAGTGAGGGATCTGGCAGGATATAGTTATGGCAGATCGGATCTTGTGAGGCGCGCCATGAGCAAAAAACAGATGGATATAATGGAACAAGAAAGGAAAAACTTTATATATGGAATAGCCGACGATAAGGGCAAAATAGAAGTCCCGGGCTGCATAAGGAATGGAGTACCGGAACATATAGGAAATAGATTATATGATGAAATGTTGGAGTTTGCTAATTATGCATTTAACAAATCCCATGGCGCGGCATATGCGGTATTGGCATACCAAACCGCCTATTTAAAGTACTATTATAAGGTGGAATTTATGGCGGCACTTATGACCAGTGTCATAGGCAATACATCAAAGATAGTTCAGTATATCCGGGATTGTAAAAGACAGGAGATACAGGTATTGCCTCCTGATATAAATAAGAGTTTCGGTAAATTCATAGTTGAAAATGGGAGCATAAGATTTGCTTTGGGTGCTATCAAAAATGTGGGTATAAATATGATAGATAATCTGGTAAAAATCAGGGAAAGGGAGGGAGGATTTACGAATTTCCTGGATTTTTGCCGGAGGTTGGAATCCGGAGATATGAACAAAAGAGCTGTGGAGGGCCTGATAAAAAGTGGGGCATTAGATACTTTAGGTGCAAATCGTGCCCAACTGCTTTCAAGTTATGAAATAATTATTGACGGGATGCAACAAGAGAGGCGAAGAAAGATAGAAGGACAGATAGATCTTTTTCAGATAAATGACGGAACGGATGTTTCAATAAATCAATTTAATTTTCCCGATATACAGGAATTTAATGAAAAGGCAAAATTAGGCATGGAGAAAGATGTCGTAGGGTTTTATATCAGCGGGCACCCCTTATCGGAGTTTGAAAAAGAATTAAAGCATATTGTCACCGTCAACAGCAGTGAACTTTCAGAAACAGACGATAACCCGAATAAAGCTATGTTGAAAGACGGGCAATCCGTGATAGTGGGAGGGATAATTACAGAAGTAAATATTAAAATCACAAAGAACAATCAAATGATGGCTTTTGTGACCCTTGAGGATTTATTTGGAAATATAGAATGTATCATATTTCCCAGGACTTTTAAATATTATAACAATCTAATATATGAAGAGAGTTTTGTAATTTTGGAGGGTATATTAAATATCAAGGAAGAGGAGCAGCCTAAAATTTTAGTCAATGTGATCAGCCCCTTGTTAAAGATTCCGGAAGATGAATTGAAAGTTCTGAATAGAGGAAAAAATAAAAAATTATACATTAAGATCAAGCGCAAAAAGGATTGGCATTTGATTGAAAAGGCAAAACCCGTCTTCAGGCAATACGGAGGCAGTACACCTATAATAATATATATAGAGGAAGGCGATAAGAAACTTAAAGCCGGTAAGGAGTTATGGGTTAGGCCGGACGATGAATTGGTAAATAAATTGTCCCTTCTTTTTGGCGCCGAAAATATAAGAGTAGTTTAATTTAATAGCATTACCATGTAACAAAAGGAATTAGTATGTGTTATAATTATGAAATAAAACAAAACTACTTTTATGCTATATTGAAATTATCAGGGAGGCCTAATAAATGTGGACAGTTATATACATATCTAATACACGTCAATATGCAAATGATATAAAAAAGGTATTAGTAGGGGAAGGCTTCTTAGTAAAAATTAAACCGGTCAACAAGGGCGATAAAGAAGGGTCCTGTGAGATTCTTGTGCCCAGGGCGGAGGCAGAAGAATGTTATTCGGCTTTGCTTAATTTTAGGCTTTAATATAAATGCAGGAGGGGGTCAAACTTTGGAAAAGATTGCCGTATTGACTAGTGGGGGAGATGCACCCGGAATGAATGCAGCTATACGCGCGGTTGTGAGAAGCAGTATCTATAACAATGTCAGGATTTTATCGGTGAGGGACGGATTTACCGGTTTAATCAACGCTCAGATTGAAGAGATGAATCTGTCTTCCGTAGCAGATATTATTCATAGAGGCGGGACTATTTTAAAAACAACCAGGTGTGAAGAATTTAAAACTGAAGAGGGCCAGAGAAAAGCTATGAATGTGATCGCGGTCTTAGGTATAGACGGAATAATAATAATCGGTGGAGGTGGTTCTCTGAAGGGAGCGAAGGTTATAAACTCCTTAGGTATACCTTCTATCGGTGTTCCCGGAACCATAGATAATGATATGGGATATACGGATTATACGATAGGTTTTGACACCTCTGTTAACACGGTAGTGGATGCCATAAGCAAGATAAGAGAGACCTCAATATCTCACGGTAGGGCCAATATCATTGAAGTCATGGGGCGTGACTGCGGGAATATAGCCCTGCATGCCGGGCTTGCCAGCGGTGCGGAGAGCATCATCATACCGGAGATGGAATTCGATATCGACGAAGTGTGCAGAAAGCTTTTAAGGGGGAGAAATAGGGGTAAATTACATAGTATAATCATATTGACCGAAGGCGTTGCGGATCCTATAAGAATAAGCAATGAAATTAGAGAAAAAACAGGTATTGAGACAAGGGCCACTATATTGGGTCACATCCAAAGGGGCGGCAGCCCAACGGCTTTTGATAGAATCCTTGCCAGTAAAATGGGGGCAAGAGCCGTAGAATTGTTGATACGGGGATCTAAAAATAGGACAGTAGGTATACAGGGTAACAATATTATTGACATGGATATAGATGAGGCCTTAAATGTAGAAAATATTTTTGATATAGATAGTTATGAACTGGCGAATGTATTGTCAATTTAGCCCACATGCCGGTTTATCAGGGGGTGTTAAAATGAAAAAGACAAAGATTGTATGTACTATCGGTCCCGCAAGTGAATCAAAGGATATATTCAGGCAGCTTGCAATAAACGGACTGGATGTTGCCAGGCTGAATTTTTCACATGGGGACCATGAGGAGCATGGGCAGAGGATAAATACAATAAAGGAAGTGAGATGGGAACTAAGTAAACCCATAGCTATTTTATTAGATACTAAGGGTTCGGAAATCAGAACCGGAAAATTTAAAGATGGGGAAATAGAGCTCAAGGAAGGGCAAAATTTTATAATCACCACCAGGGATGTATTGGGAGATGATACAATAAGCAATGTGAGTTATGACGGGCTCCCGGGAGATATCAGCGCAGGAGATTCTATTTTAATAGATGACGGATTGGTAGGGCTTAAAGTCAAAAAGGTGATCAATGATACGGATATCGAATGTGTAGTTGAAAATGGCGGGGCCGTATCAAATCATAAGGGCGTCAATGTGCCAAAAGTGAAGCTCAATTTGCCCGCCATCACAGAAAAGGATAAATCCGATATTAAATTCGGTATAGAAAAAGATGTAGATTTTATTGCGGCATCTTTTATCAGAAAAGCATCGGATGTTTTAGCTATCAGAGAGGTCCTGGAGGACAACGATGCGCATCATATACAAATTATTTCTAAAATCGAAAATCAGGAAGGATTAGACAACATAGATGAAATCATAAGGGCATCCGATGGGATAATGATAGCGAGGGGAGACTTAGGCGTAGAAATTCCCACAGAGGAGATTCCGCTGGCTCAAAAAGAGATAATTAAAAAATGCAATAGGGCAGGCAAACCTGTTATCACTGCAACTCAGATGCTGGATTCAATGATGAGAAATCCGAGGCCGACCCGTGCGGAGGTAACAGATGTTGCAAATGCCATATTTGATGGAACAGATGCTATCATGCTGTCCGGAGAAACAGCCATAGGCAAATATGCCGCAGAGGCGGTAAAAATCATGAGCGATATTGCCAAACGCACGGAAAGTGCTATCGATTATGAGGGGATGTTGGGTGCTAAAGCCGTCGAAAAAGAAACATTAGTAACCGATGCCATCAGTTATGCAACATGTAGAATAGCTGCGGATCTAGGCGCATCAGCTATTTTAACGGCTACGGCAACAGGGTTTACAGCCAGAATGGTATCTAAGTTCAGGCCTGCGGTAACGATCATTGCAGCCGTAACGGATGAACATATCAGGAGGCGGCTATCCCTGAGCTGGGGTGTCTACACCGTATTGACCAAACGTTTTCATTCTACCGACGATGTAATAGTTGCATCGGTGAACAAGGCTTTAGATGCCGAACTTATTGACAATGGGGATCTCATAGTTATTACGGCAGGGGTACCCGTAGGAGCAACCGGCACCACAAATTTAATCAAAGTTCATACCATAGGAGAGGTTATTCTATCAGGAACAGTGATAGGAGACGAATCTATCACGGGAAGAGTGGCCATTGTAAGCGATTCCGACGATTATGACAAGGTAAAAAGCGGGGATATTTTAGTAGCAAAACATACGGACAAAGAGTTGGTCCCTCTCATGGAAAGAGCCTCCGCCATAATTACGGAGGAAGGCGGCCTGACAAGTCATGGAGCAATTGTGGGTTTGAACTTACGTAAGACAACATTGGTCGGTGCATATATGGCGACTAAAAAATTAAAAAACGGAGAAATAATCACAATAGATGCCAAAGGGGGATTGGTTTATAAAGGTAGAGCCAGAGTATTTTGATGTAAGCGGTACAAACGGCTATCCTTTGTATTTTTGTAGATGTTTAAAAACCTTGAGGGGTGAAAAAATGCTGTTCAGATTGATTTTACTATTTACCTTATTACCTCTTATAGATCTTGCTATATTGTTAAAAATAGGTGGTTATATAGGCTTTAAATATACTTTGGCAATTGTAATCGCAACAGGTTTTATAGGGGCCTACCTTGCCAGGATGGAAGGCAGGCATATTATTGCAAGGATAAAATTTGATATAAGCCGGGGGAGAATGCCGGCAGATGAACTCATAGGGGGATTATGCGTTGTTGTAGGAGGGGCCTTTTTATTAGCCCCCGGATTGATAACCGATGCCCTCGGATTTTTTTTGGTTTTACCGGTTACCAGAAATCTATTTATTGATGCTATAAAGGGCAGATTTAAAAGGATGTTGATCGAAAGAGATGTGCGATTTTATTTCAGAAGATGAGCAGGGCAGGTTACCTGTTTTCAGGATTGATGTAAACAGGCATAATAAAATCATAATTTATTAATTTTGTACTGCCGGAATTTACGGAATCGGGTTTTATCTTTATATTCACAGAACCTACATTCTCCAATGACATAAAGGTAAATACAATCCCGTCAACCATCATTTTGTGACGGTCCTGATTATCTTCATAAGTTTTTATGAATCCCTCATTAAAAATCAGGGTGAGTGTCTCATTGTTGATATTATAATCCAATAACTTAACATTATCAGGCACAAGGGGATGCCTTTTAGCATTATAGATTCCGGGCATCGCTTTAAATTTCATCGCATCGAATATCGCTTCAATACTATTGTTTTTATCATATCGTCCGTCAAACATATCAAAAGGGATCGGCTGCAATAAAAATCTATCGGTATCTGTTATATATGCCGTATAGATTTCTGTATTTTTTGGTGGGAAAAATGGCTTACTCATATCCATCCCGTGGAAAGGGTCATTTAAATGCCCGCCTGTAAGGCGAAATTGAACCTTGGAGATTCCCTTCATAGATGTTAAAGACTTTACAAAACTGTCTATTGCGACGGTAGCTTTTGTAGAGCCGTAGCCAAACTCCTCGATATCCCGCGGTAATTTGACATGGGCGGTATCACCGACCTGTCCTGCCGAACCCCCTGCCGGAATAGGAGAAATTGTCGGCAGCCCTAAGCTATTGTCAGGCCCCTGTTCTATATTTCTTATGATCGTCGTAAGGGGGTATGTATTGAATTTTACAATTCGGGTGATGGGTATCAAATGATTAAATTCATTATCCGGGAAATAAAGAGTGAGCGCCATCTCTCTATCTTTCACGGCTGAAATAGCCTGTATATAGTTTCCTTTCGTACTAAAATCAATATTAAATTCGCAGTCTGTGATTTCCATTTCTTTATCTTTTATATTGGGCATAATCTTTAAATTATAAGAGCCATCGGGTAAATCAAGCTTTTCTTGTTCAAATTCAAATGTAATATATTGAGCATCATTATTATGAAATTCCATATCCTTATAACCACCCGACGATATCAAAGTATCTGATGATAAATTTGGAACTTGTTCATCATTAGATGATAATTCGATAGTGAAGGGTTTGGATTTATCAAAAGAAAAATTAAAATGGCTCGTTTTAGATTTTGGAGAAAATCCAAATGTGACCTGTACATGGTTAGAAGATATTATATTTTGTTCTGCTGTGACCGAAACAACATCTTTGGCAGGTGTAATATCAGGCAATAATGTGCCCAGATTGATGTTGCCTGCATAAATCGGCATTCCGGATGCAAGTATCCCTATCAATAGAATTATCAAGATATTTTTTATCCCGTGAAACATTTGATCAACTCCAATTCTAATTTGCCTTGGTTGAGGTATCATTTATATCTTTATTATAGGATACATGTCCGGCTTCGTAAACATAAACTGCACAACAAATGTTGCCAAAATAGAAGGAAATCAGCCCAAAATTAAAATTAAGCAATCAGGTTCGACCCGGTTTGTCAATATAGTATATATAATGCAATTAGAGATATACCGTGCAAAAATCCCGGCACATTTCTAATTTGATAAATATTTTCAGGGTTCAAGGGGCATATATAATGACGAATAGAAAACATAATAGAGGAAAATTCGGTCGAGAAATTTCTTGAATAACCAATTCTAAATATAATCCTATGAGGAGCTGTTATTATGTACCTTAATTTTACCCCGGAGATATGGCGGGAAGAGAAAGCACCTCCGGAGGCCGCAGGCTATGAGCAATGCCAGGTATGTACGAAAAAATCACGTATCATCTGGGGCGAGGGAAACCCCGAAGCATCGATTGTCGTTATATTGGATAATCCGGGGGCGCGGGAAGACAAAGAAGGAAGAGAATATGTCTGTAGTACCAGGCAGGTATTGCAGAGTGCAATACATCAGGTGAATTTAGATGCGGAGGACATTTATATTACATACTTGCTAAAATGCAGGCCCCTTCGTAAATACGATAAGGAAAGGGCAAGAGCATTCAGCAAACCATATCTTATCCGGCAGATCAAAAAAATCCAACCGGAATTTATCGCTTGTTTAGGTGATGTCGTGGTTCAGGCTATGTTCAATGGTAGCGAAGCCCATGTAAAAGATTTGCGTGGTGGGTGGCATGCTATTATGGGGCATCCGACAATGGTAACCTACCATCCATTGGCTATAAGGAGAAGGCCTAATCTGTCAAATCATTTCATAGAGGATTGGAGGATGTTGGCACGGCGCTATTTTGATAAAAATTAAACCGGGGAATAAATAGGTGTAATACACCTGTTTTTTTTATTCAAAAGCCGGTTGGAATATTGATTTTACTGAAATAATTGAAATAGAGAAATAGTTGTGTTACTGTTAAAAGAAGCATAGATTATCCAAAGAAAAGGATATATAAACAGATTTTCGAGGGATTTTACAAGGGGGTTAATGATGAAAATATTTTTAGATTGTTTACCGTGTATGCTCCGGCAAGTGCTTGAATCTGCATATATGGCAACAGATGATGAAACTATTCGTGAAGATATAATGGATGAAGCGATGGAAGTGCTTTTAAAATACAGGCAATACGGTTGTGCACCTAAATTATGTGAAGCCATGCATACGATTGTAAAAAGGCATACGGGTGTCGATGACCCCTATGCCGAAGTTAAATCTCGGGATATATCAGGTGCATTAAAACTTGAACCTGTAATCAGAAAATTTGCAGCAAGCGGTGACAATTTACTCGTCAGGTTGTTAAAGGTTTCGGCAACGGGCAATATAATGGATTCGGCGGTATATAGCGACTTGGATATAGAAGCATGTTTAGCGGAAGAGATAGAAAAACCTTTTGTTATCTGTGATGATGAAGAATTTAATAAAGACATCGGCAGGGCGAAAACAATATTGATCATAGGGGATAATGCGGGAGAAGCGGTTTTTGATAAGCCCCTAGCAGAATATCTCTCCCATGATTATAAGGTTATTTATGCCGTCAGGGATGTGCCCATTATCAACGATGCCACGGTGGAGGACGCACTTAAAACCGGTATAGCGGACTATTCGGATGTGATTTCGACCGGGTGTGGAATGCCGGGTACGGTGATTGAATCATGCAATGAAGAATTTAAAAAAATATATAAAGATGCGGATGTTGTGATCAGCAAGGGGCAGGGGAATTTTGAGGCCCTATCGGGTACAACAAGGGGTATATATTTCCTTCTCAAGGCAAAGTGCTTCAGGATTGCAGATGCACTTGGTGTTGAGATAAACGAATATGTTTTTAAAAAGAATCAATATGGTATATAATTCATTAAATTTCTTATAGCTGGGACAGGTAGCCCGGATAAGGAAAAACAAATTAAACCATAAAAAACTTCACAATCCTATGCAGTTTTTATGACGGAAAATAGCATATGTTTGAATATAATAAAAAATGTAACAAAAACTATAGTTGACATATGTCATAAACCGGGTATAATAACTATAGATGACATATGTCATAAATTTAAACAGCAAAATTGATGGATTACGGATGATATGTGTCATAGATCATGGGGAGGTGAATTATATGCCGGGCGGAGATGGAACCGGTCCAATGGGTGCCGGAGCAATGACCGGTAGAGGTTTAGGATTTTGTGTAAGTGCGGATACGGCGGGATATGGTCCGGGTTTCGGAATGGGATTAGGATTTGCCTGCAGACGCGGTTTCGGACGTGGTTTCGGGCGCGGTTTTGGACGTGGCTATGGAAGGGCCTTTTTCGCAGATCAGTACTCCTCTAAAACACGGGAAGAACTGCTTAAGGAACAAAAGGATTTTCTTAAGAAACAGCTCGAAATTGTTGACAAGCAGTTAGAAGATTTATAATGGATTGCAGAGATAGCCGGAGAATTCTCCGGTTATTTCTATTTAAGAAGGGGTAGAAATCATATTGAAATCAACATAATAAAAAGAATCAAAAAACAAGGGTATATGTACGAAAATGGGAGATGCAATATTTTTTATGCTTGATGCATAAAATAAATGATGAAAATAGATACTAATTATTGCGGAGTGGAGTATGAAGAACACAAAAGGAAGGTAAATATAATGACAGAGTTGAGAAAAATAACAAAATCAGGATGGAAATTAGATAACAGTTATTCTCGTTTACCCGAACTATTTTTTTCTAATTTAAATTTGAGCCCGGTACGCCGGCCGGAATTAGTAATTCTTAATCATTCACTGGCAGAATTTCTTGGGTTGAATATTCAGGATCTGGAAAATAAGGAGGGAGTTGAAATACTTGCCGGTAATCGAGTCCCGGAAGGGTCCTTTCCCATTGCTCAGGCTTATTCGGGGCATCAGTTCGGATATTTTACTATGTTGGGTGATGGCAGGGCCATGTTGATCGGTGAGCAGATAACTCCCCAAGGTGATAGAGTTGATGTTCAACTGAAAGGCTCGGGCAGAACCCCCTATTCCCGTCATGCCGACGGACGGGCAGCATTAGGCCCCATGTTGAGGGAATATATAATCAGCGAGGCCATGCATGCCCTGGGCATTCCAACTACCCGCGGCCTTGCCGTGGTGACAACCGGTGAACCGGTAATTCGGGAAACTGAATTGGATGGTGCAATTTTGACAAGGGTGGCGGGCAGTCATTTGCGTGTCGGAACATTTCAATATGCCTCAAAATTCGGCACTGTTGAAGATGTCAGGGCTCTTGCGGACTATGCACTGCAAAGGCATTTTCCGGATGATGATGTTGGCGAAAATCCTTATCTTTTTCTGCTAAAAGAGGTGATCAGGCGCCAGGCGGAGTTGATTGCCAAATGGCAATTGGTAGGCTTCGTTCACGGGGTGATGAATACCGATAATATGACTATTGGCGGAGAAACCATCGATTACGGGCCCTGTGCCTTTATAGATACATATGATCCCGATACGGTATTCAGTTCTATCGATACTTACGGGAGGTACGCTTACGGCAATCAACCACCTATCGGACAATGGAATCTTGCCAGATTTGCCGAAACCCTTCTGCCATTATTACATGATGAGTGGAAAAAGGCAGTAAATATAGCTAAGAGCACCATTGCGGAATTTGTTGGCCTGTATAATTATAATTGGTTATCCGGTATGAAAGCGAAGTTGGGAATATTTAACGAAGAATCGGGGGATAGGCCCCTTATGGAGGAACTCCTTGATATCATGCATAAATACGGTGCCGACTATACCAATACCTTTATCGCTCTAACCTTTGATAAGTCTGAAGATACGGCATTGTTTAAATCCGAGGAATTTTTACAATGGCATGAACTTTGGCAGGCCAGGCTTGATAGGCAGGAAGAATCTATGGATTTATCCCATCAGCTCATGAAAGATTCAAATCCCGCATTGATTCCCCGCAATCATAGAGTGGAGGAAGCATTGGAGGCAGCAGTGGAACGAGGAGACTACAGTGTTATGGAAAGATTTCTTGATGCCCTTTCGCATCCGTATGCTCATTCCCCGGAGCAGATGGAGTATTCCGAAGTGCCGGAGCCGGCGGCTGAACCCTATCGGACCTTTTGCGGCACCTAATCATTATGTATATTATATGGCTATCCATCAGTGCAGGTGAGAGATTGGTATGAAATCTTTTTGCAGCACTTAACTATTATGTATATTATACGGAGCCGGGCAAGGAATTTATTTTGAATAGATAAATTCCGGGGCCCAGCTCCTTTTAAATTATTTTTATTGTTCAAATATTTTTAAATATTCTCC
>CAYOGD010000005.1:0-24101 GCA_964403395.1 uncultured Alkaliphilus sp. | reverse complement strand
GCATCAGGGGTCCTGAAGGTACTCAAAGGCGAAGAGAAAGCACATGAATATGATTCGGAATGAATCGATATTTTATTTGGAATAACCAAGCCCTGACAGATTTTGTCAGGGCTTAGTTTTAATAAGCAGTTTCAAGGTCGTATAAAATAATTCTCATGAATACAGTAGCTTTTTTTCTTCTATCTAGATTTTACTATCAATATCGAAATTATTCCGGTTCTGTCAAAATAGATTTGCAAACTTTATATCGTTTATTTCTTCACATATAAAAAATATTTAGTTTTTGGAAATTCGCATACCTTCTCCGCTCAATATTTGCTCTGCCATCTCATCAGTGATGTGGTAATTGAAAAAAGTTTCATAGAAATATTTAGTTTCCGATATTATATCTATATCGGTGAAAAGCTCAGGATATAATTTTTGTGCCGTCCAAAGTATAGCCAAAGGCGTTTCAAGGGAGGTAGGATGCCCCCAACGGGTTAAACCATTGGGGAGAGTCCATATCTTGCCGCTTTTTACCGCTCTTAAAGGCGCCCATTGCTCATTAGTCATAATGTAATCGCTTACATCGGGATCGCTGACTAAAATAATTTCTGGATTCCAAAGCAGAATTTCCTCCAGGCTTGCATAATGTTTATCTTCAATTAACTTTAGTTTTTTATCTACAGAAACATTGATTGCTCCCGCAATTTCTGTCCATTCCGCCGCTAGGGTTCCAGATGCATCTGTGCGTACGGCTTCGTTTACGGAATGATAAATAGTCACTCTATTTTCTTTAGGGATCTTGTTTATCCTCGGTTGAACTAATTTTATACACCTATCAAAATATTCATTGTATTCTTTTGCCTTTTCTGATGCACTTACAGCTTTACCCATCATTTCAATTGCATATTGCTGTCCCTCTATATCCGAGTAATTTACTACGAGAAAAGGCAGGTTAAATTTATTCATTTTTTCCATTTCGGTATCACTCTGAGCCGTGTCCATCTTAACAAAAACCAAATCCGGATTACAGTTTAATAATTCTTCGATGTTGATTACACCGCTGGTTTTTGGTTTAGAAGCATCAAGAATGTTCGGATACATTTGTGTTAGAAGTATGTCCCTTTTCATGCCGTTGGTGGCAGCTACAATCTTGTCCCCCATGCCAAACATAGCCATAGCATGACCCGATTCCGGGCAAAGGCTTGCTATTCTTTCTATATTGACAGGCACTTCCACCTGACGCCCTATAGAGTCGACGACAGTTACAGTTTGTTTTGTTTGTTCAGATTCTTCGCTTATATTTTCAAGCACGGGTTCTTTAAATTCTTGTTGTTTGTTTCCACATCCGGACAAATGTAAAAATAACATCAAGGTGCAGAAAATAAGGAATGTTGATCGCAGCCATTTACTCCTAAAATTTTTTTGCTTCATTTTAGCCTCCTCAAAAGAACATATATTTCCCAAATATATAAACATATAACTTGCAAGAAAAACAATTCTATCCTATCCGGGTTTTTATCAATCGGTATAAAATAAATCCGATTAAAATAGAAAGTAACACAATTAAAGAAATTTTGCCAAGTGACCTGTTGTTTTTTATATCTTCTACCTCTTGTTCTTCTATTGTATCATTTTTTAGTTCATTATTTTCAGCAGTTGAAACAGCAGGTTTAATTGCATCATTGTCGGATACATCATCTTGAATCGGAGCCTCTTTTTCTATACCGGTGCTGCTGACAGCCGATTGATCAGAAGCATTATCTTTGTTTTGTGAATCGGGATTGTTCACGGCCTTATCTGAGGGCATTTGCTGCGTGTCAGAAGCCTTTTGACCTGTTTCGGCATTATCGGTATCCTTGTTTTTGTCTTCTGAAGAGTCTGCTGAAGTCTTATTCTCTACGGTAGTAAAATTTATTTTAAGCTCTTCGCCCAGCTTTACTTCACTTTTAGATTGAAATGAAGGGTCAACTATTACAGTATAGGTTATTCCCGGTTCCAAATCATGAAGAGGCCTAAGATACACATCTCTCCTTTTTTCAGGCTCAATTTGATTGTCGGCTATGATTATATCCGTTTGTACTGATTCACCCTTGGCATTTACCAAGGAAAAACATTTTATGTTTTTATCACGCACTGTCATATGTGCAATATTTTTACTGAAATTAAGGATAATCTCTGTTTGTACCGGGACATCCTTTGCCCCATCGATGGGATTGCTGGATATCAATATAAGGGGGTTAAGCCTTTTACCTTCCGATTCTTCATCGGCGAAAGTCGGCTGGATAATTGGTATAAGAACGAATATTAAGCATAGAAATAATAAAAATATCTTCCTTTTATTCATATAGAACATCAGATAAAACACTCCTTAAAACAATTTTATTAAACTTTTTATACTTTTTAGAGGACAATTAAAATACTCTTAATAAAATAGTTACTGCCTCCGCTCTCGTAACATTGTTTTTCGGTCGGAAAGTATTATCTTCATAACCTTTTATAGCATCATTAGTGATTGCCATCTCTACGGATTCTTTTGCCCATTCCGATATTTGGCCGGCATCCGAAAAAGTTATGGTTGTCTCACTAGTCTGCCATTTGGCTGTCCGGGCGATGATCACTGCCATTTGTTCTCGGGTAAGGTTTTCATCCGGTCCGAAGGTTTTCTCATCATGGCCCTGTATGATTTTTTCGGCAGCGGCTATAGCAATATATTTCCGTGCCCAGTGTTCGACAACATCATCAAAAACCTGATCGCTTTCATTTGCTTTAATTCCGGCAGCTTTTACCAGTAATGTCGTAAGTTCCGCACGTGTGATGGCCTGATCGGGTTTAAAGGTCCCATCCTCGTAAATAATAATATTGATCAATTCCCTGTTTATCGCTTCTGTTATAATGGGCTTTGCCCAATGGCTTTCTATATCTGTGATATTAATAGTTTCAGTAATGGTATCTTCGGCTGCCGTTTCTTTTTCAATTTCATCTTCTTCCGGTTGGACACCTGCATCCGTTGTAAATTCAAAACTATAAGTTTTATTCAGTGCAATACCTTTGTTTGTTTTAAAATCGGCGCCGATTTCGACTATGTAATCGGTAGATGCTTCAAGGCTATTAAATATCAATTCCAGCTGACGTGTTTTGCCGCCCTCTGATGTTTTGTTGCCTTCCTTTACATACTTATGTTCAAAGACAATATTTGTTGTATTCTCGTTTTTAGGAAAAACGCGGATTTGTTCTAGATTAGTTTCCAATGCCTTATCAAAACCGTTACTAAAATCAAGTTGTAGAAGTGTATCCTCCGGTAAAAGTTTTGCTGCGGTAAAACCGACTACAGTAAACCCGTCTTCTTCCCCCCATACCACATTTGCGGGTAGTTGCATTGCGAAAAAAACCATTGTTATAATTCCAACCAAAAATATGGTCTTTACAGAGCCTTTACCCGTAAACTTACAGATTTGTTTGATCATTTTACATTTCCCCTTTTCAAAATATTTTTTCATAATCTTATATAATTGATCAAGATCTAGAAATAAGAACGAACCGGTTTGTAAAAAACAGCCAGTCCAAAAATATAAAGCCATGGCCAACTTTTCCTTCAACATCGGAGGGCGTACCGGTTTCCTAATACATTCTGTCGGCTTGTGTCCCTAACTCAAGGCAGAACATGTTTTCTGGGCTCAATAAGCCCGAAAAACTTAACAATATTTGCTGTTTGTTAAATGACTTAATTCGACAAGAAGCCCCTGATTCCTTCCTAACTCGAATGAAATTTTAAAACTGTTAGTAAGTAATAAATAATTAATACTCTATATTTTTATCAATAATTAAGAATGTTATCTAAAGTAAAAACGTGTTAAAAAATTTAATTTGCCCTGTTGATTCCGATTTCTTATCATTAAGATTCAATCTGGCATAAGGTTTGATTTTATAATATAATATAAGGTGTCTATGAATAACTGTATAGGGTAGATAATAGGGTTTTTATTAAAAAGTATTCATAGATTAAATTAAAGTCAAACATAAAAGGGGAATCGTTTTATGTCTAAAAATTTGTTCAGAAGGGAATTAGACGCTTTAAGGCCGTATGTGCCGGGAAAACCGATTGAGGAGGTCCAAAAAGAATATGGCATAGATAAAATAGAGAAATTAGCATCCAACGAAAATCCTTTGGGGCCTTCACCAAAAGCGGTAGAGGCAATCATAGGGGAAGCACAGAATATCAACCTTTATCCGGATGCCTATGCGATGAGGCTAAAAGTGGCTATTGCTAAAGAATTTAATTTAACTCATGAGAACATAATCGTAGGCAATGGCGGGGAACAAACCTTATCCATGGTGGCTCAGACATTTATAAGCCATGGGGATGAAGCTATAATGGCGGATACCACATTCAGTTTATATGAAACCGGCGTACTCAATATGGGCGGAGTTGCTGTCAGGCTGCCCTTGAAAGATTATAAACACGACTTAGACGGTTTTGTGGAAAGAATTAACGATAAGACAAAAATAATATATATCTGTAATCCTAATAATCCCGTAGGAAACATCTTGACAAAAGATGAAATAGACGATTTTGTGGCTAAGGTACCGGAGGATGTTGTTATTCTATTTGATGAAGCATACTATAATTATGCAAAAGTCAATCCGGAATATCCGGAGACATTGGATATTTTAGTAAAAAGGCCAAATACTATCATACTCAGGACATTTTCCAAGGTGGGGGGAATTGCCGGAATCAGAGTGGGATATGTGCTCACATCCAAGGAGATAGCCTCACAGATGGGCAAGGTAAAAGATGTCTTTAATGTCAACTCATTGGCCCAGGCAGCGGCCTTAGCAGTATTGGAAGATGAAGAACATATTGAAAAAACAGTAAAATTAAATTATGAATCACTGGCACTTATGGAGAGATATTTTGATGATAATAATCTGGAATATGTAGAATCCAATGCGAACTTTATATTTGCAAACGTGGGTGTTCATTCTAAATCAGTATTTGAGGAATTGATGAAACAGGGCATTATCATCAGGCCCGGATTTTTATGGGGTTGGGACAACTGGCTCAGAGTGAGCACGGGAACCATCGGGCAGACAGAAAAATTCATCAAGGCATTGGACAGGATTCTCAAAGCTTAGGTGGCGGATTCATATTTTTTATCTTAGATTATTATATTCTGGGGTAGCATCATTTTGCTCGGTTAAAACGATCCGTCAAAATAAATATAGGGGGATGCGTCCCATAGGCGAATAATGGTTTAAAAAACACAAAAAGGCAGGTGCCATACATGGCGGAAGAGAGGATTAAGGTATTAGTTGTTGAAGATGAATTTTCAATCAGAAAATTTTTATCGATCAATTTGAATAGAGAAGGTTTTGAGGTGTTGGAAGCCGTATCCGGCGAAGAGGCACTTGAAATAGTGAGAAGGACAAAACCGGGAGTGATTGTCCTTGATATCATGCTTCCCGGAATAGATGGCTTTGAGGTATGCCAGCGTATCAGAGAAGCTGTACCAAATATAGTCATCATTATGTTGACTGCAAAAAGCCAGGATATGGACAAGATAATGGGACTGGAACTCGGTGCGGATGATTATATGATAAAGCCTTTTAACCCATTGGAGCTGATTGCCAGAATACGGGCGAATCTTAGAAAAATAGAGAGTGCAAAGGATCAGTCTAAAAAGACTGTGGTCTCAGGGGAACTGGAATTGGATCTGGAAGCCCAGAGGTTTTACAAAAGAGGTATAGAAGTAGAACTTACGCCTATAGAGTTTTCTATGATGAAAATGTTCATGCAAAATAAAAACAAGGCATTGAGCAGGGATGAAATCTTAAACATAGTATGGGGGAAAAGTTATTTTGGAGAGATGAAGACTGTAGATGTTCACGTGAGAAGAATAAGAGAAAAGATAGAAGATGATCCATCAAATCCTTCGGTTATAGAGACTGTATGGGGGATAGGTTATAGATTAAGGGGTTATTAAATATGAGAAGTATCAAAAAAAGAATAATAATTAATTTTATATTTATCTCCGTAATAACTGTTGTTATTCTTGAAATATTTTTGATCAGCATAGTCAAAGAAAATTATTATAAAAATTTAGAGGATAGTTTATATAATCAAATTAGAACATCGGCGGATCTGTATTCACGGTACTTTGCCGATGTGACCCTTAATGAAAATATATTAAATGATGTAGATACTTTTTGGAAACAGACGAGGGCCCAGGTGGAGATATTGGATAAGAACGGGAAGGTATTGATGGATTCCATCGGAGTTATCCCCTCCGATATCATAGAGACAGAGGATGTGATAAGAGCTATTGAGGGGAAAAAGGGCAGTTGGATTGGGAAGGTGGACTATGATAAGCATAAAGTTATGGCGATTTCCTATCCGTTAAAATCCGGGGGAGATATTGTAGGTGTCCTGAGGTTCATAACTTCCTTGAGAGAGATCAACAAGGATATAAATTCGATAGCTATACTTTTTGTAGGGTTTGGTGTAGTAGTAATTTTGATATCTGCATTTGTTTCTGTTTTGTTGGCGGGAACCATAGTAGATCCACTGAAAAGCGTAACCGAAGCTGCAGAAAAGATGGCGAAAGGGGATTTTAAGACCAGAAGTATAAAGAAGTATGACGATGAAATCGGGAAATTATCGGATACCTTGAATTATATGGCGGAGGAGATCATAAAGAAAGATGAACTTAAAAATGATTTTATTTCCTCCGTGTCCCATGAACTCAGGACCCCGCTGACTTCTATCAAGGGATGGGCAATCACCTTAAAACACAGTTATGATGATGAGGAAATTTTAACAGACGGATTGGATATCATTGAAAATGAAAGTGACAGACTATCCAATATGGTGGAGGATTTGTTAGATTTTTCTAAATTTGCATCCGGCAAAACAACATTGGTGAAAGAAAATGTAAATGTAAACAATATAGTGGATCATATAAGAAAACAATTAACTCCGAGAGCGATCAGGGACAACATAGATTTTAAGGTTTTTATAGAGGATGATATGCCCATCACTTATTCTGACGGTAATAGATTGAAGCAGGTATTTATCAATATTTTAGATAATGCTTTTAAATTCACCCCTGCGGGGGGCAGTATTACTCTAACGGCAAATTACGAAGACAATAATTTTATCTTTAATATAAAGGATACAGGTTATGGAATAGTAGAAGAGGATTTACCTAAAATCAAAGAGAAGTTCTATAAGGGGAAAACCGGAGAATCGCAGAGCGGTATTGGGCTGTCCATATGTGATGAAATAATCAGGTTGATGAACGGCACCTTTGAAATTATAAGTGAGCGCAATATAGGTACGGAAATAATAATCAGTATACCTATTGAGCTGGAGGAGAAAGATGAATGATGAGAAGCATAAGGAGTTGGAAGTGAGAAGTGGGAAATGGGAAGTGGAAAATAAAAGATGAGAGGCAAGGGGCGGAAGTGAGAAATAGGAAGTAAGAAGCAAAGAGTGAAAGACGAGAAGAGGTGTGGTCATATGAAGCTGATTAAAATATCGATCCTATTGTTTATCATGAGTTTGGTCATTTCTGCCTGCTCAAGCCCTATTATGGATTCATCGGAGAGGATAGTGTCTCCCAAAAATCAATTGATACCGATCAAGGGAACATGGGAAATATCCGAGGTTTTAATTGCCGGGGCTTCTGATGAAGAAGGTGGAAAAGAATGGCTGTCTAAAAGAATTCAGTTCTCGAATCTTCATATATCCATGGGAGAGCAGATTTTGGAAAATCCACAATACCAGATGAAACGGGTGAGCGGGGAACAATATTTGTTGTTTAATTTCAAATCATTACCGGCAAATTTTGTATTTCCGAATAAGGAAGTGGAAGTGATCACTGTTATGGATGGAGATAAATTCTTTTGTGAAGTTTTGATATTAAAGGAAAATAAGCTGATACTAAAGATACAGGGGAACAGCTTTTATTTAAATAAAGTGTCTGATGAAGTGGATGAATATATAAATCGGGAAAACAATATCGAAGATGACCCGGATATAGATATAAAAAAAGATAGTGAAGGTGCATCTCGCACGGGTGTGTTGATAGGGCTAAGGTCCTTAAACGAAGATAATGATGAGGATTCTGTGGAGGAATATAATTACAGGACATTATGGGTTTCATTGATAGATGGTGAAATAGGACCCGTTTTAGAAATGGAAAATATATTTTTTCCGCGCAGGAGCGGGTTTTGGAAAATACAGATGAAAAATATTACAAAAGACAGCAGGACAGAAGAATACGTATCGGCCAATAATATTTTAATGGAAGATAAAAAAACAGAGATACAACCGGAAAACGAGGTAATGGATATCGAAATGCCGCTTATGGAAAAAGATGCGGTGTCGGAGATAGATTTTTCCGGATGGGGAGAGAGACTTGGAGAAATCAGAAGAAAAATCAATTATGTGGGCAATGATTATATATCAGTCGAAACCACGGGTAAGGGAGTATATATCATAGGGAATAGAACCTGGGAAAAGAGCAAATTACAATTATTGCTTATAGACGGATTGCCTAATGGGCAGGGAGTGAAGATATCCGATATTTTAAATGAAACCGGTGTTTCATCTATGGAATCTGCGTGGGAGAAAGCGATAGATCATATAGGGATAGATGATTCCGGTATACTATATCCGGAGGAACTGTTGGAAAATTTCGGACTGGAAAGAAAATTGGGGCGTTGGTTCATAGAAGGAAGGCTCAATTATATTAAAAACAGGGAATTTAATATATCTGATTACGGCATCAGTTTGATACCTCCTCCCGAGGTAGTATCTTATAACACTTTGAATGTGCCTTGGACAAATGTAAAAGATAAAGTGCCCAAGGCCTTGGATGTCTATACTTCACCTAACAAGGATATAGCAGTGGTTTTTACAAAAAATGAGCTCCTCATCTATAATATATATGGAAATGAATTGAGCAGTTATCCCAGAGAGAAATTGAAATTGAAAAAAGGAGAAATTGCTATAATGGCGGAATGGGCGACGGGCCAATATGTAGAAAGTTGGGAGAATACATTTAAAGCCGTTATGGAAGATTGATTGGAAGGTATTTCCTCGTATTTTACTGAATTGCTTTAAATGTGGTATAATTGGTTTTAGTTTACAGTGGGTAAAATATCAATATAAGTTTAAAGGAAAGGGGTAGTATTACAAAATGTTTATTTCTGATAGTGATATTGACAGATTTATAGGGGAAGATGTTCCCTATATCGACTTAACAACAAAGATCCTTGGGATTGAGGACCAAATGGGAAAAATAACCTTTGCAACACGGGAGGATACGGTATTATCCGGCGTGGAAGAGGTTTTAAGGGTTTTCGAGAAATTCAATATCAAATGCAACAAATTTTTATCTTCAGGTACATTCCTTCCGAAAGATAAGATTTTTATAGAAGGGGAAGGGGCAGCAAAAGATTTGCACAGGGCGTGGAGGGTATCCCTGAGTATTCTTGAATATTGCAGCGGTATAGCTACCAGAACAAAGGCAATGGTGGATAAGGCCAGAAGTGTAAATCCGAATATCAATATATTTACTACAAGAAAGGTTTTTCCGGGCACCAAAAAACTTTCGATAAAATCAATTATTTTAGGCGGTGCTTTGCCGCATAGACTCGGTTTATCCGAGACCATATTGGTCTTTAAGCAACATATAAATTTCATGGGCGGATATCAAGAGTTGGCAAAGATGATGCCCGGGATCAAGGCCACTGCATTTGAGAAAAAGGTTGTAGTAGAGGTTGCAAATATGGAGGAGGCAGTTTTAATAGCAAAATCCGGTGTGGATGTGTTGCAAATAGATAAATTACCCATTGACTATTTGACGGAGGTCATTGAAAAAATAAGGGATATCGATCCAAGTATAGGTTTAATAGCCACAGGGGGAATAAACATGAATAATATAGAAGCCTATGCGGCGACAGGTGCGGATGCGGTAGTGACAACATCATTATATTTTGGCAAACCGTCCGATATTTCTGTGAAGATAGACCCTATTTAAATCTAAAGAGGTGGATACATAGATTTATGCCCAATTATCAACAAGACAATATCACATTGGGCAGATGTAGGCCTTGATGTATTGCAGAAAGGTAGGGGCAGATCTATGTGTCTGCCCATTTGGATGCAATGGGGACAGGCACCTGCGCACTTTCGGGTGCAATGGAGACAGACCCCTGCGCATTTTCGGGTGCAATGGGATGTGCAATGGGGACAAGCCTAGTGCATTTTGATCCCGTTGCATTTTTATATATATTTGAATATGTCTATAAAATCTATTATAATGATGGTAATATTTTATATAAGAGAGAGGGGATATGATGTCCAGTTTAACGGAAAAATGTATAAAATTGAGGGAAGCTTCTTATTTGTTATCGACTGTTCCTACTAAATTTAAAAATGATGCATTAGATTTAGTGGTAAAAAGTTTAGAAAAAAACCGTTCATATATACTTGCTGAAAATGAAAGGGATATAAATATAGCGGAGGAAGAGGGCACAAAATCCAGCCTTATAGACAGGCTCACATTAAATGAATCCAGGATGCAGGGTATGATAGACGGCATCAATACTATTATAGATTTAAAAGATCCTATCTGGCGGAGCAATGATGTGTGGACAACGGAAACCGGCCTTACAATCAGCAAGATGACCGTGCCGCTTGGAGTAATCGGCATCATATATGAATCAAGGCCGAATGTCACTGTGGATGCTTTTGCTCTGACACTAAAAAGCGGTAATTGCATCTTACTGAGGGGCAGTTCGCTCGCTATGCATTCAAACAGAGCTTTGGTCAAGGCAATCAAGGAAGGTTTAAGACAGAGTAAAATAAGCGAAGAGGTGATTCAACTTATAGATGATTCTGATAGGAATATAGTGAGAGAGATGTTGACATCGAATGAATATATAGACGTAATAATTCCAAGAGGAGGCCCGGAGTTAATTCGTTTTGTGGTAGACAATGCTACGGTTCCGACTATTGAAACCGGGGCGGGTAATTGCCACACTTATGTAGATGATTCGGCTGATTTAGAGGATGCCGTCAATATAATAATAAATGCCAAAATACAGAGGCCGGGTGTCTGTAATGCATGTGAAACAGCATTGATCCATGAAAATGTGGCAGAAGATATTTTATCTAAATTATATGATGCATTGAATGATAGAGTTGATCTCAGGGGATGCCCTAAAACAAGGAAAATAATAAACATAAAGGCGGCTACGGATGATGATTGGGCGGAGGAATACCTGGACGATATTCTTGCAATTAAAGTCGTTTCCGATGTGCAGGAAGCAGTTGATCACATACAAAAATATGGAACAGAACATTCCGAAGCTATCGTCACAGAGAACTTCACCAATGCAAATTATTTCTTGAGGAGAGTTGACGCTGCTGCCGTATATGTGAATGCATCGACACGATTTACAGATGGAGGGGAATTTGGTTTCGGCGGGGAGATGGGAATCAGCACCCAAAAAATTCATGCAAGAGGGCCGATGGGAATAAACGAATTGGTTACAATAAAATATACTATAGTAGGAAATGGGCAGATCAGGGAGTAGGGGTGTAAAATGCTGTCGGAAATAATGAAAAAAAGCAGAAAAATTGTAATAAAAATAGGTAGTCAAATACTCTCTAATGAAGATGGTACCATCAATCATAATTTTATCGAGCAATTATGTAAACAGGTGTCCTTTTTGATCAAGGAAGGAAAACAGATAGTGATTGTCACTTCGGGTGCTATGATTGCAGGCATCAGCAGGACTGATAAATGGTCCAGAAAAGAAGATATGAACTATAAACAGGCCCTATGTGCAATCGGCCAAGTAGAGCTTATGGCTGCTTATAGCAGCCATTTTAGCGACCACGATATTTATATCGGGCAGCTCCTTTTAACAAGGGAAGATTTCTATGATGAGATAAGGACGCTGAATATGAGAAATACATTGTTTACGTTGGTCGACGAAGGGATAATACCGATCATAAATGAAAACGATACTGTAAGTGTTGAACAGATTAAAATAGGAGACAACGATACGTTGTCCGCCTATTCTGCAAGTCTATGGAATGCAGATTTATTGATACTTTTGAGCGATATAGACGGGGTTTATGATAAAAATCCCAAGCATCATAGAGATGCAAAACTCTTGGAAAAGATAGAAGATATAGATAGCTTGTCAGAGGAAATCGAAATTGGAGAAGCTAATAGTTTTGGAACGGGCGGAATCGCGACAAAGATAGAGGCTGCAAGGATAGTAAATAATTATGGAATTCCGATGATATTGGCTAACGGTAAAACAGAAGATATATTGCTGAAATTATATAATAATGAAACCAGGGCGACTATATTTTTAGCGAATGAGAAGTAAGAAGTGGGAAGTGGGAAGAGAGAAGCTGAAAATCAAAGAAACATTGTTGAATGTCATCCTGAGATGGACAGTATAAGTTCGACCCACGAAGGATCTTTTTCAATAGTTGACTGATCTTTGGTTGCCGACTAAGATTAGAAAGGAATATAAAACATGAATAAAACAATAGGATTTATCGGGGCCGGGAATATGGCTTCCACCATAATCGATGGTCTGGTGAACAGTTTCGAAGATATAAAAAATAAAATATATGTCACTGATAGGATCAGGGAAAAAGTTGAAAAATTATGTGAAAAACACGATATAAATCTATGTGAGGACAATGCGGAACTAGCTAAAAAATGTGATATTATATTTTTGGCTGTTAAACCAAATGTGTATCAATCGGTATTAAAAGAAATCAATTCTCACATAAACAGTGAAAAGTTAATTATATCGATGATGGCCGGGATTACGACAGATGATATAAATCAATATTTTAAACAATCAACAAAGATAATCCGCATAATGCCCAATGTAGGAGTGACTGTCAATGAGGGTATGATTGCGTTGAGCGGTGGCGATAATGTGGGCAGGGAAGAGATCGATTTGGCTGTAGAATTATTGAGCAGTATAGGTAGGGTAGATGAAATAGAGGAACATCTGATGGATGTGGTTACGGGTATAAGCGGTTGCGGTCCGGCCTATATTGCCATGTTTGTTGAGGCTCTGGCAGACGGGAGTGTATTGCGGGGTATGCCGCGGGATAAGGCCTATATGTATGCCGCTCAAACTTTGATCGGAACAGGGAAGATGATTTTGGAAAAAGGGATTCATCCGGGAGAGTTAAAGGACCTGGTTTCATCCCCTGCAGGTGTCACCATAGAAGGGGTTTATAACTTAGAAAAAAGAGGTTTTCGAAATATCATTATGGAGACCATGGATATCTGCGATAAAAAAATGAAATCATAAAAGGAAGGTTTATTTATGGAGCCGGGAGCAATACCTTTTGCAATAATTATATGGATATGCGGGTTAATCTTCATTGGGATTGGAATATTTTCATTGAAAAAAAAGACCCCGATGCATTTTTGGGCCGGGACAACAGTAAAACCGGAAGAGATATCCGATATTACGGCATATAATAAGGCAAATGGCATAATGTGGATTTCATATGGCGGTATGTATATCTTATCAGGCCTATTTTCATTGATATACAATATTTCTATAGGCGCTTTTATCGTTGTCCTTATGTCTATACCGGGATTGATTGTATTGATAATAGTCTATAAAAAGATATACGATAAGTATAAAATCTAAACATATTGAACAAGGGTATAGATCGATAAAATAAGGCCGATACACGGGCTCACTCTATGAATGATGAACGAAACAAAACCGGATGGAAAGGAAGTATAATAATTTATGGTCAATAAAAAAGTAAAAAAGGCACCGCCGTCAATCGATGAATGGTTAAAAGAAGCAAAAGCTGATCCGGTAGCCCTGCAGGAAGGTATGTTTTTAGTTCATAACGGTGTAGTCCGTCAAACACCATGGGCTAAAGTACGCCGGGGAATCGACGACGGATCTGTTGTACAGGGCATGGAATTTGCTTATGATGCTGCAAAGGTTGATAAGGTTGTTGCCGAAACTCGCAGGATGGACGGGATATTTCATGTTAGGGTTTGGCTCAACGAGGGCCAACTGGAGCTGGGCGACGATATAATGTATATACTGATAGGCGGGGATATAAGGCCCCATGTCATCAACGCTCTGCAATTTCTTGTCAGAAAGATCAAAAATGAATGTGTTACCGAAACTGAACGCTATTGTTAAATTGTTATTAGATTATCAAGTGTTATTATTGAAATTTTTATTGATGCGCATTTGTTTGATTATGTGTGGTATTGATAAAGGGCAGACCTATGTGTCTGCCCTCTTGTAGCACATCATAAATATAATAGTTATGGAATGATAAAATTCGGGAGTTATAGATGAAAAAAAAGATAATTTTGGTTCATGGATATTATAAGAATAAAAGAGATATGTCGGCTCTGGAAAAAAATCTGAAGGAACTCGGGAACGAAGTGATATCGGTTGAGTTGCCGCTGACATTTGAAGATATAACATATGCTACATCTGTGTTTGAGGAAGCAGTCGTTGAAATCATACATGATTTGAAAGAAGGCGAAAAGATCAATCTTGTAGGGCACAGTACAGGTGGAATAGTGATAAGGCTTTTTTTATCCGATACGGAACATATAGATAAAATATATAGATGTGTCTTGATAGCAGTTCCAAACAAGGGCAGCAAATTGGCTGATATAGCCTCAGAACTGTTTCCTAAATCTGTTGATGTTTTTAAAACGCTCAAATCTCTAAAATGTGAAAATATACGGGGATTACAATTAGAAAATGTAGACAGTATTGAAATAGGGGCAATAGCGGGGAGCAAAAGCAATATATTATCGGATAGATTGTTAGGGAGCGAAAATGACGGCAGGGTTAAAATTAATTCCGCAATATGCGGAAACCTGAAAGATTTTGTTGTTCTTCCTTTCAATCATAGGGAAATTCACCATAAATTTGAAACAGCGGAGTTGGTTGATGCTTTTTTAGAACGGGGTAGTTTTGATCTATAATTTATTTATGGTTCACATCGTCTAATAATGCGTCACTAATACAGGCCCGGTTGTTTAATAAAATTTAATATAACAATACACGTTCATTTAGTTTCGAATATGAATAATTCCTACAGCTTATTCCAATGAAAAATACTACAACCTGCAAACTTGCTTCGCTTCGAACATGCAGGTTGCTTCACGTATTTTTCATCCTCATTCGCCGGGAATTATAGTCATATTCTCAAATGCATTCACTTAGTATTTTATATTAAATTTTAAGAAGTTCACTGGTTTTAAGGGTGTTTGAATTTCATAAAGCAAATTATCTTTAAAATATTTGATATATTACAAAGCGAATCACTTTTGAAATTTTGCCATGGTTCTTAGTTCTTGAAAGCGTAAAAAAACTAGAAAATTGCACGCTGTTTGAGCGTAGCGAGTTCGTGAATTTTCAGTTTTTTCGCTTGAAAAGGACTATTAGAACCATCAAAATTTCAAACCGTGATGAGAGTGTAATATATAAATATTTTAGATCGATATAATCCTAATAATGCATAATTGATATGCCACATAATTAGACTTATGCGATACAAACACAACCCCATATGCCACCCATATTTTATATGAGATAATTTTCTAATATCTGTTTATCGGCGTTAAACCCTTCCAATTGCAGATAATATTTTGCCACATCGATAAGGGCATTCATCGGTATCAAACCTATGATTTCACTGCCTGCTATATCCGTATCATAATGTTTAGCCCCTATTTTAACCATTTCAAACACCTTATACAGGGCAGTCTTCTCATAGTTTGTCATATTTATAGACACTTGGGCCATATTGCGTTCCTCGAGCATAACCCCTATAGATTTTACATATTTTAAACCCCCGCTGCTTTCGCGGATGGATTTGGCTATTTTGTCGGCAATGGTTATGTCCGATGTATTTAAATTGATGTTATAGGCTATCAAGGGCATACGGGTACCTACAGCCACCACACCTGCTGACGGATGAATTTCCGGTTTGCCGAAATCCGGGGCCCAATCAGGGTCTTGTAATTTTTGAGCCATTCCTTCAAATTGCCCTTTTCTGATAGCGGCGAGATTTTTCCTTTCAGGTTTTGAAGCGGAATCCTCGTATAAAAATACGGGTATGGAAAGTTCCCCTGCAATCTGTCTGCCCAGTTCTTGGGAGAGCGTCACACATTCTTCAACGGTTATATTTTTTACAGGGACAAAAGGGATAACATCGGTTGCACCCATACGCGGATGCCCGCCCGAATGTTTTCTCATATCTATCAATTTTGAAGCCATCTTGCAGGATGCAAATGCGGCTTTCTTTACTGCTTCGGGCTCTCCTATAAAAGTAAAGACACTTCTGTTATGGCTCTTATCGCTGGAATAATCGAGAAGCCTTACACCTTCGACGACTCTGATTGTATCTGCAATAGTTTCGATTATTTCTTCACGGCGCCCTTCACTGAAATTCGGGATACATTCTATAATTGCACTCAAATTTTCTCCTCCTATGTACAATAATGTCATAGTCAACATAGACTATGCAGTTAAAGCATTTTTATAAAATATGCTTTTTCATCTGATAACTGAAAAAGTTCCTCACTCATCAAGAATTGCTTTTAAATTTAATATATTTGACGGTTTCTAATAGATCGCAGGCCTATCTCAAGGAGTCCGGTTTCTGGTCCATCTTAAAGGGTTCCGGATGTGGGGGACCTGAAATGTGATTTATCCAGTGATAGCGCATAATCCAACTCTTTCAAAATTTTTTCTTTATCCTCCGGAAATTTTCCATTAGCCTTGCAATAATTAGATGTATGGTCACTCAAAAAATGGCTGTTTATATTATTGAGGGTTTTGACAAAAGATTTAGTTTCTTTTAGAGCCTCATGCGCGTTTAAAAGTTGAAATTTATTTTCTCTGTATAGTTTATGCAAGGGGGTATTCTCGAATAGTATGAGTGTTCTGAGCCTGATAAAATCAGGATTTATTTTATTTATCAAGGTTCCGCTGTTAATTGCATGGTTTTTAGATAATTTCGTACCGCCCAGCCCGACAATATAGTATAAGCTCAATTCGATATCAGCTTTTTTTATTAGATTCCCAGCTTTTAACATCTCTTTTCTTGTGAAACCCTTGTTCATAAATTTTAGAACCTCATCATCGCCTGATTCCATACCACAATGTATTCTGGACAATCCCGCTTTCCTTAGCTCGACGAGTTTATCTAAACCTTTCAAATTGATATATTGGGCAGAACCATACATCGTTATTTTCTTTAATTTTGGGAAGAGTTCGTTGCAATAATGGAGTAATTTCAATAAATCCTCTGTTTTCATCAGGATTGTATTGCCGTCACTAAAAAATATATTTTCGACCTTTTCTCCATATCGTGTTTTTCCCATTTCCAAATCTTCTATTATGTTTTTTAGAGGCCTTATTCTAAATTTTCTATCTTTATACATATTACAAAAATTACATTTATTATGTGGACAGCCTATAGTGGCCTGTATAATCAGGCTGTCGAATTCACTTGGGGGACGATAGATTATACCTTCGTACCTAATAAACATCACTCCAATCCGCCTGTTATGATTTAATTTATGCCGGAGGCCGGAAATCAGAATCTGACCCTCAACCCTTAGTTTTTGTCTCAAATTAATTATACCCAAAATGAGAAAATAAATATAGGCTATGTGGTAAGAATATTTATAAATTGAGTGTTTACAACATCTATTGTTTTATTTGATAATATTTAAGCATGGGGCATCTATTCCTAAATTGGGTATTTGTAATATATCGCTTTATTTAATAGCCCTGTTATTGTATAATGTCATTTAACAATCGTTTAACTATGGTTTAACAATTGTTATTGATTCTAATCATATTAAATAAAATATATGGCGCTTTGTAAAAGATGTTGGAAATGTCATTTCTATGAAGGTCTCACATCTCTGCCATCTGAGATGGACAGTATGAGTTCTGCAGCAAGGGATCTGTATCTAAAGATATTATGGGAATTTATTGAAGGTTTTAAAAACGAGATTCTTCACTTATGTTCAGAATGACATGATCCGATTTTTAAAACTGTCGTTAGACTATCGCTGAACTATTATTGGGAGGGGATATTTTTGTTGGATAAATTTACTTTAACTAAAGAAGATGCTATTTTGATGATAATCGACATCCAAGAACGCTTGGCTGCGGCAATGGAGCATAGAGAAGAAATTATTGACAACACTGATATTTTGGTTACAATTTCAAAGGATATGGGTATTCCTATTTTGACCACGGAGCAATATCCTAAGGGCCTAGGGAGCACGGTTGAAAAATTAAATTGTAATCTGGAAGGGGATTCAATCTATGAAAAGATAACCTTTTCGGGTTGTATCGGTCAAGTAGTTTCAAGTCTAAGGCAATCGGGAAGAAAAAAGGTTATTGTAGTCGGTATAGAGGCACATGTTTGTGTGTTTCAAACAGTGAGGGACTTACTGGCCGACGGTTATCAGGTATTTGTGGTTGCCGATGCCGTATGTTCACGTACAAAACAGAATCATAAAATTGCTCTGGATCTGATGGATGCAATGGGGGCTGTCATTACCAGCACGGAAACCGTATGTTTTGATTTATTGAAGGAGGCAGGTACGCCTCTATTTAAGAAAATATCAAAGTTGATAAAATAAGCTATACTCAAGGGGTGATAACATGGGTAAATATGATTTTAAAATAAGCATCGGCCCCGATGAGGCTTTCAATCTTATTAAAGAAAACCAAGGTGCCGAACTGGTGCACGAAGAATTTTTTAATTTGGGCGAGGGAAGACATATCGGCATTTTAGTTTATGAAAAATATTATTTTAGGGCAGGTAACAAGGTCGCATTGATTATAATTGTCGATAATTTTAAGGGATATACAGAAGTCAGATCCATATCTACAGGCAGTTCATCGAGTGTGTTTTTTGACCTCGATTGGGGTGCGGCGGATAATTTTGCCGGAAGCGTGAAGAGTATTCTTAAAGATTTTATAGATCAATAGTTAAAATATGTTGCTTTAGAGGGGGTTTGAATATATGGAGATAGCTCAAACAGCTTTTACTATAATATTTCAACTTTTAAATATAGTTTTTATTATAGGTATAATTATAAGTATAGCATATGCAGTTTATTATTTAGTGGTAAAATTACCGAAGGATTTAAGGAAAAAAGATGCAAAATTGGACAATATAGAGAGAATGCTGGGCGAAATCATTAAAAAAATAGATAAGTAAATTATATTTAGGAGTCAATGTAATTGTGTATTTGCTTTAAACTATAAAGTTTTAACAATATGTATAGAAGGCCCTTCATTTTTGACGGGTCTTTATTCACTTTAAAACCATTTGTTTATATAATAAACATATAATATTTATTATTTGTGGGTATATGATATAATAGATAAGAGAGGTCATACGAAAACATGGAGAGGATTGGTTATGAAAAAATGTTCTATATGCAATAAGAATATAGCGGTAATTTTTGCTACAAGGATGGAAAATGGGAAATCTGAAATGAAGGGTATATGTATAGAATGTGCTAAAAAGATGGGTTTGCCTATAATAGATCAATTGATGGAACAAACAGGTATGACTGAAGAGGAAATGCATGCTTTTTCCCAACAGATGAACGATATGTTTGAGGAAATAAGCCTGGATGATATGAAAAAAGATAATTTTTTGAGTGATTTATTTAAAAGTTCTTCAGATTTATTTAAAAAGGAAAAAGAAGAGGAACTGGATGCGGATGAAACTTTAAAAAGAAATTATGAGGAAGAAACCGATGAACATAGGGATAAATATGTTGGGGAAAGATTGGCTAGAAAGAAAATGAGAAAAAGTAGAAAAAAGAAATATTTAGATTCCTATGGCATTAATCTCACGAATAGTGCAAAAAATGGGGAAATAGATAAAATAATAGGCAGGGACAGAGAAATTGATAGGGTGGTACAAATATTAAACAGAAGGTTTAAAAATAATCCCATATTGATTGGAGAACCGGGTGTAGGTAAAACAGCTATTGCCGAGGGTTTGGCTGTCCGTATTATAGAAAGGCAGATCCCTGCGAAATTGTTCAATTCCGAAATTTATCTGTTAGACCTGACCGCCATCGTAGCCGGAACCCAATTTAGGGGACAGTTCGAAGGCAGAATGAAGGCCATCATAGAAGAGGCCCAGAGGTATGGAGATATAATTTTAGTGATAGATGAGGTCCATAATATTATGGGTGCCGGGGAGGTTCATGGTGGTGTTATGAATGCTGCCAATATTTTAAAACCTGCCTTGGCTCACGGCGATGTTCAGGTTATCGGCGCAACTACATTGGATGAATATAGAAGGCATATCGAAAAAGACTCTGCACTGGAGAGAAGGTTTCAACCGGTGATGATAGAAGAACCCACAGTGGAGGAGACTATTGAAATTCTAAAGGGGATTAAAGGCTATTATGAGGATTATCACAGGATTATAATATCGGATGAAGTGATAGAAGTAGCAGCAAAGTTATCGGAGAGGTATATTACCGACAGATATTTACCTGACAAAGCTATAGATGTGATAGACGAAGCAGGCTCCAGGGCGAATTTAAAAAATCTTGGGCTTGTGGAATTAGAATATTTGAAGGAAGAGCTGCAATTCATAAAAGAGATGAAAGAAGAATTCACCAGGAGTAATGATTATGAAAAGGTTGCCCAGTATAAGATGGACGAATGTAAGGTTTTAGATAAGATAGCGGAGTTGGATAAAAAGGTGGACAATACTTCTCTTACGGTAGAAGATATAACCTTTGTGATTGAATCCTGGACTAATATTCCTGTGGGTAAAATCACCAAGGAAGAGGCCGGTAGATTACTAAATCTTGAGGAGCATTTACATCAGAGAGTAGTGGGCCAGCATGACGCCGTCAGAAGTCTGTCAAGAACCATAAGGCGTAATCGTTCCGGTTTCAGGAAAAAGAAAAAGCCGGCATCATTTATATTTATAGGTCCTACCGGGGTAGGCAAAACAGAGCTGGTAAGAGCCTTGGCGGAAGAATTATTTGGCAGTGAAGATGCTATGATTCGTTTAGATATGTCGGAATATATGGAAAAGCATACGGTTTCCAAGTTGATAGGAGCCCCGCCGGGATATATAGGATACGATCAGGGAGGACAGCTGACAGAGAAGATCAGAAGGAGACCTTATTCGGTTATACTTTTAGATGAAATTGAAAAAGCACATCCGGATGTTTTCAACATGCTGCTTCAAATTTTGGAGGATGGCATATTAACCGATAGCCAGGGAAGAACCGTGTACTTTGAAAACTCGGTGATTATCATGACATCCAATGCAGGAACCCAACTAAAATCCAGCGGCATAGGTTTTGGCAAGAGGGGCTATGAGGCCTTAGAAAGCAGCGCTAAAGATGCATTAAAAGAGATATTCAGGCCGGAATTTTTAAACAGAGTTGATGAAATTGTCGTGTTTACAAAATTGTCTGAGGAAGAGCTCAGGCAGATTGTGGATCTCATGCTGAAGGATGTAATACGGGATGTAAAAGAAAAGGGTATGGAGATTACAATTTCCGATGAAGTCAAAGATTTTATATTAAAAGAAGGTTATGATGAAAAATACGGTGCACGACCTCTCAGAAGGACAATACAACGATATATTGAAGATGAGATTGCAGAAGAGTATATCAAAAAGCGATTTGTATCCGGAGATCATATAAAGGTAGACTTAGAGGATAGCAAGGTTGTATTGAGCAGTAGGAAGAATGTATTAGTCAGAGAGATGAGATAATTTAAAATATAGGGAATACAGGGGGGATCATCTCCACTGTGTTCTGTAATGGGAAACCATGGGGAGCGGATCTGCGGCCAGTGTTTCTTGACCGGAGAACCTGCTCCTGTGGTTTCCTTTTTAAATACAGATTTTTCACAGGTCAAATTCATAAGGCGCGTTTCAGGATGATTTCATCTCATCCCTGCAACTATTCCGCCTCAATTTTATTCAAGGGCTTAAAGGCAGGGCTGTCTATCACTTTACCCGTAGGAGAAAATCTGGAACCATGGCATGGACAGTCCCAGGTTTTTTCAGCGTCATTCCATTTAAGTTCACATCCCATATGGGTGCAGGTGGTATCTACAAAATGCAGTTTTCCTTTTTCATCCCTATAAACACCTATTTTCTGTCCCCCTATACTTATGATTTTTCCTTCTCCTTTTTCAATTTTGCTATCGGAGGCCCCGGTGGGAAGTTTACCTGAAATGAAATTTAGGGCAACATCCAGGTTTTGTTTAATAAATGTCAATATGGAACCGGTTTCTATAAATCTTGCCGGATCATAAATCTCGGCCCAAGGATTTTCACCTTTTATAATGAGATCCCTTAAAATCATTGCAGATACGGCACCGGTAGTCATCCCCCATTTTTTAAATCCCGTAGCTACATAAATATTGGGATGTTCGGGGGTTATGTTGCCTATGTAGGGAATATTATCTGCGGTTGTGCAATCCTGTGCGGACCATCTATACAAGATTTCTTCAATACCAAAATTTTTGTCTGCAAAATCAATCAGGTTCTTATAATGCGTATTTTCATCCTTACCGTGTCCTGTTTTATGATGTTCCCCCGCCGCCAATACGATTTCTCCACCGTCAAAAGGGTGGGAACGCAAGGAACGGGTAGGGTTTTCCGCGCTTATGTACATCCCATCGGGAAATTTGGATTTTGCTCTGAAAGCTATAATATAGGATTTCTCTTGAAAAATTCTGGAGAAATATAGCCCTCTAAAATTGGAAAAAGGGAACAGGGATGCTATCACAATTTTAGATGCGGTGATTTTCTTACCGTTTTCCGCAATCACCGAGCATCGTTCTCCTTCCTCGATTCCAACGGCATTAGTATTTTCAAAAATATAATTGCCGTCCCCGTCGATGTATTGTGCCACTTTTAATAAATACTTGCGCGGATGGAATTTGGCTTGTTCTTCAAACTTTATCGCAGCCTTTATTGAAAAGGGCAATGGCAAATCTGTGACATAAGAAGCCTTGATTCCCAGACATTGGGCTATTTCTACTTCTTTTTTAATTTTCTCCACATAATTATCCGATTGGGTATATACATAGGAGTCCTGCCATTTGAAATCACAATCAATATTAAATTTTTCTATGATTCTGGCGATAAGTTTTATGGCTTTCTCATTAGATTGGGCATACCGCTTAGCTTTTTTCATGCTGATCTGTGTAGCTATTTTATCATAAATTAAACCGTGTTGAGAAGTAATTTTAGCTGTTGTATGGCCTGATGTGCCTTGGGCGATCCGATCTGCTTCTATGATAGCGACTTTTAAACCTGCTTTTTTTAATAAACAACCTGTGGTGATTCCTGTTATGCCCCCACCTATAATAGCGACATCTACTGTTATGTCTTCCTCTAATGCCGGATAGTTAGTAGTGTCTGTGGAGGCGATCCAATAGGATTCCGGTTCCTTAGCAAAACCTTTATTCGGCAAATAATATTGTTGCATATTTACACATCCTTTCGTATATGAGAAGCGGGAAGCGGAAAATGGGAAACGAGAAACGAACTATTCGACCTCCGGCCTCTAAATTAAATTTTTGCTCTTAATACTTATGTTGTGCCTAATTTTATTTGAAATAGGTACAAAAATAGGTTGCATAATTATTATGCAACCTGTCTCAGGAAATTATGTCCCGTTATATAATCTCTATTTTTTCTAAAGGTGTGAAGGTAGGGCCGTCTACCACATCCCCCGTAGCGGAATATCTGGAACCATGGCATGGGCAGTCCCAAGTTTTTTCCGCATTGTTCCATTTGAGCCCGCATCCCATATGAGTGCAATTGATGTTTATGAGATATATTTTCCCCTTATCGTCCCTGTAAACGCCCATGTTGCGTTCAGCCACATTTATAACCTTGCCCTCTCCGTTTTTGACGGCTTTCAGACTTTTTTCAATGGATGCCCACATAGAATCGATATCTGTGAATCTGGTTGGGCTGTAAACTGCCGTCCAGGGGTTTTCATTTCCTACAATGAGATCCTTTAAAA
>CAYOGD010000004.1:0-24250 GCA_964403395.1 uncultured Alkaliphilus sp. | reverse complement strand
TTTGAAAACTTTCTTATTTACATGGCAGGGGTAGACCCGTGTATCCACCCGATCTAATTTCTATTTTAAAATATTGACGTTAAACGGCTGAGTTGTTTTTTAGAAGACTCAAAAAGCTCGAATACTTTAGATTTCAACCTAAGCGGCAGTTCGTTTTCATTTACACTGCTGTACACGAGATAATATTCCTCCGCTGTCAAAGATTTTTTTAATTCCCTTTTTGTCTTTTCATCTGTTAAACCATGTTTCACATCTACAAAACAGAGTGGAGGAAACATTACGCACCACCAATTTTGCCCTCCGGCATCACCTATTTCCACACGCAATGCCTCATATCTGCCTGCGGGAAAGACAATATTGCCGTATCTCTTAGTAGGAAATTTATATTCACCTAAATACACCCTCACACTGTAGTCTTGTCCATTTTTATATATCTCTTCCCCAGCAACCGCTTCTATTTTGTCTAAATTATTTATTAAAATATCTCTGGTTTCATCTACATTTTTAGAAGTTTCCAAGTCGCCCGACATTGCATCTATTACCTTATCTCTAACCTTTAATTTTAACTCCTGATCCTCAGGAGAATCACTGTTTGCCAACACATGAAACCGTATCAAATTTTCTCCTCTTTTTTCAAGGGCTTCTGCTTCCTCTTTTATATACAGAACATTTATAAATAACAGAAATACTAAAAATACTATAACTGATTTATCGACCCACTTTTTATACATCTTCATTTCCCCTTTATATACATTTTGTTATTGTATTCTTATTATTTACAACTGGGGGAAACTTTATACAGTAAAACGTGATTCTTCGCTTTATGGGCCACCCCAATTTGCAAAGCAAATTGACAACAAAAAAGGTGCCAAACAAAACGTCACCCCGTCATCATCCTCGTCATCTTTTATCTTATTAGGCCTATCCTTCGTATCTTGATATCCATATTCACATCAATATCTATATTGGGAAATATTTCCTCCCAATCATCTTCTATCTCTTTCCACAATTTATAATGTGATTGCCTCAGATATCTACCTATGCCTATTATGTCCGTTTCAAATTCTTTTTGAATTTTATCTATTGCGGCTCTGGCCCTTTGTTCGGTTACCTCTTCCATTTTATTTTCTATCTTACTGATGGTTGCAACTTCTAACATGTCATCATGTGCTTCAAAATATGTCTGTTTAACATCCCCCTCCATCTCAACTTCTATTAAAATTTTTATGTTATCTTCATCTTCTATTAACCTGAATTCAGGTTTTTTAGGCCTTAACGCAATAGGAATATTATAATCTTTATATTCAACGGCCATACCGCACAAACATTTTGTTTCACCTTTTAAAACTAATAAATGTGCGGTTTCCTCCTCACCCAGCCACCCCCTGAATTCATAATTGTTGATTATACCCCCGCCTGCTACTTTTACATCGGTTTCTCCCGGTATTATCTTGGGTATGAGCGTATTTCCACTCTCATGAAGATCTGTAAATATATCCCCCACGGAACCGCCCACAATTCTTGGGATTCTATCCGGCCTTCTGAATATTTCTGCAATAAATTCTCCAAGTTTATTCTCCATAGAGGGAACAATTTTAATAATTTCTCCCGCGGAATCTTCTGTTATAGCCAGCACAACACGTCTGCTTAAAAACTCGTTATTTTCTATTCCATCAAGTATTTGGCGAAAACTTTTTGGATCTTTGGCTACATCAACTCCTATAACCACAGTTCTCAAATGCCCCAAAAAAAACTCTTTATTGCTTCTGGATGCCATTATTCGGGAAACACTGTATAAACTTTCGCCAACGCTCGAAACAATTATATCCTTAGCATTATCCTTTTTATTTTCAGGAAAAGCGAACGTAAATGTGTAACGGTTTGGCACATCCTCACCATCAGAAGTAGAATACATATCTATACCCACCGCGCTGATATGTGCTCTCTCTTCTATCTCTACCTTATCCCAGCAGCCTGTCAGTAAAAATAAAATAACTAATATTGAAACAATAGCCTTTTTATGCATTGGTTTTGGCCTCCTTCCCCAATTTTGCCCGTATAAGCAGGGATATTAAAACTATCAACGGTACGGCAAAAACCATAATACTTGCAAAATATATGGTGAATTTGCTTGTTATCCTATATAAATGTGCCAGGTTTTTGGGAATTAAAGAAGCAAAATATATAAAAGGCAGAAAAGGTGCGGATAGGGAAGCTCGGTCTCTGAAATTCATTATAGATTTAGCTGTAATTACACCCGCCATGTACAGTGGAGCTATTGTTGTGAACACAGTCACTACCCATGTGCTCATAACTATTACCTGCAGATTTTCTATAAAGAGCCCCGGAAGTTCTACAGTATCAAATAGATCCAATGTAGGCCAAATCAAACTCCTCATCTGTATCGTCCCAAATTGTGCAAAAGTTGATATTATGACCAATAGATAAAATAACACTACTGCTGCTACGGCAATTGTTGCCCATATGGATTCCTTGGGCTTCTCAAGGTCGGCCCCAAAAAACAAAAGCACCTCCAGACCTAAAAAACTCAGTATAGTGACCGGTATGCCCTGTAAAACCTCAGTAAAGGTGATCTGAAACACCGGCAGCAAATTTCTGATATCTGTATTTATAAAAGATAAAATTGCTAAAAATGCTGTGATTAATATAGTTATAGGGAGCAAGAACATCGCCATTCTTCCCAATACCTCCACACCTTTTCTTGATAAATAGATACAACTGGCTAAAATACTTATGTTTATCACCTCTATAGGGGTCCTTACCAGCAGATATGCCTTTATAACTTCACCAAAAAGCCTTGTAAGCAGCCCTATAAGACCTGTGAAATATATTATATATGTCAGTGCTGTTATATAAGCTATCGGTTTACTCAGAGAATCGCAGAGTATTTCAAAATATTGTTTTCCGGGTTTCAGCCTTATAATCCATGCATAAACTACGATCATTATCATTATGAATGTTCCTGCAGCTAATAGAATAATCCAATGATCATAAGGTACTACCTCCGCCAAATTTCTGGGTAATGTAAGTATACCTGTACTGACTGCGGTTAATGTTAAAATAGATATCATCTGGCATGTTGGAATAGCATCTTTGTTATATCCCATCTGTTATATTCACTCCTCTTTATTTAAATCCTCATCTCTATGATCCCTCATCCTTTTACGTTCTGATTTTTTAACCGTTGTTTCCCTATCGCGCATGGTGAGCCATGGAACCCTTATAAATGTGTCTTTCAGATCACTATATTGTTTTACATATGCCGTATAGGGAGCTAAATATGGTACACCAAAACTCTTTAGGCCGCATAAATGTATCAATATCAATATGGTCACCAACATGATCCCATACAAACCTAAAATGGCAGATGCAATTATTAAACCGAAACGTAAGAGCCTGACCCCGGCTGCTAAATTAAAACTGGGGGTAGCAAAAGAGGCGATTGCCGTGATAGATACTACAATTATCATTATAGAGCCCACTATCCCGGCATCCACGGCAGCCTGTCCTATCACTATGGCGCCTACAATACCTATGGTCTGCCCTATGGGCCCGGGCAATCTGACCCCGGCTTCCCTAAGTATTTCCAATATCATCTCCATAATAACGGCTTCAAGCACGGATGGGAACGGAACATCTTTCCGATTAGCCGCTATCGATATCAGCAATTTGGCGGGGAGCATCTGGGGATGAAAGGCGGTCACCGCAATATACAATGCCGGCGTATACAGGGATACTAATAGACTTATATATCTCAAAATCCTTATAAATGTAGCAATACCCCATCTCTCATAATAGTCTTCCGCTGATTGCACCATGGCATTAAATCCGGATGGAATTATCAGTGCGAAGGGGCTGTTGTCCACTACAATAACCACTTTGCCTTCATACAGTACGGCTGCGGCAACATCAGGCCTTTCCGTATTTTGTATCTGCGGAAAAATAGAGCGCCAATCATCTTCTATGAACTGTTCTATATATCCACTGTCTATTATTGCATCTATATCTATCGCTCTTAACCTTTTGTCCAATTCTTTTAACACATCTTCGTCGACCAAATCCTCTATATAAAGAACGCTCACATCGGTTTTAGATCGTTTTCCAATCTGATATCCCTTTATCTTGAGTTTATGATCTCTGATTCTTCTCCTGATCATGGCCGTATTGACCCTGAGAGTCTCTATAAATCCTTCTCTTGGCCCCCTCACAACGTTTTCCGTCTCCGGTTCGGTGATGCCCCTTATTTCCCAACCTTTTGTGCCAATAACGATTATTTTATCATAATTATCTAAAATAATTACAGTGTCCCCGATCAATATATCCTCAACAGCCTGTTCGATAGTCTCTATTTCTTTTATTTCGGTAGTACTCAATGTTTTATCTTTTATAACATCACTCATATGCCTCTTTAAAATTCCTATATCGGGCGGTGCTATCCTGCTGTTTACCATCAAATTTTTAAGTATGTAATCATTCAATATATCCTTATCCGTCATACCGTCTATAGATATTATGACTGCCCTGTAATTTCCCTCCACGCCTATTTTAATCTCTCTATATAAGACATCATCACAATCTACCAGCATATCCTTGATTGCCTTGAAGTTTTTATCTAAGCTTCCATATACTTTCGTTTCCCCAAAATCTGTATCTGCATCTTCATCTTTTTTGCCGAACAACCTTTCCCACAAACTCATCAAAATTCCTCCCGGGTTTTATGCTGTGATTAAAACACCCCCTCATGAACTATAAGACGAATAGTCTTGTTTTTTATTTTACTTTACCTGCGCCTTATGATTATAAATAAAATAATACTGCCAAATATATATATATAACCTAATAGCCTTATTATGGTGCTCTCCCTCCTGAGCATCTTCTTATTTAAAAGCGGCACATCCCTGAGCAATAAAAATAATCCAACAGACACAAATAGAGTTAACATCTCAATGCCGAATAACAATTTTATATAATCGAAAATAATTCTTATCATAATCCTTCTCTCCCCGAATTCAACTGTGCAATAATACATCTTTCATCTTCACCATTATTATAAATACATAAGGAACCCCTCCAGACCAAAATTTTATGCTCTAACCCGATTTCCCAAAGCTTATAATTCTAGTATTTTCACTTTAAAGTAGGAAATAGAATTACATAGCTTTGGACTTGTAAAACAAATCGTTGGTAGGTCAAACGCAGCGAACAGCGAACAAGCACTATTAATAATCTTTACACTTTAATCATTTTATATTCGCGCATAAAAAAAAGACCTAACGAAGAAGTTTCTTTGTTAAGTCTTTACACGTATCTTTTTAATATTTCAATGTCCTCTAATCTATCTATGTCACTGCCGATCTCCGGGTACGGAACAATCATAGCCCTGCCCCTTATATTAAACTTTTTCTGTACATAAGTTTCGATTCTCTTAATTGCCAACTGTTTTAAAAGCAGCTGTATGGTGATAAACATGCCTAATGCTTTGGCCATCTTTAACGGATTTTTTCTGTTATTTATAAGAAACCTGATTTGATTTTCTATGGCTTTAATTTTATACGGATTGAATATAATTAAATTCCCACCGGTAAACTCCCCATCTTTTAAAATAACATAAGTCCGTCTGGCATCAGGGTATTTAGAAATATATAATGACTTTTCTATGATAGGGTAACATAGATCCGCTCTGAGATCCGAGGCCCTATCTATAAAATATCTTATAGAATCTGAAGTGATCAAGGGTATATCACTGGTTGCTACTATAATATTTTCTTCTCCGTTGAAATAAGATATGCTCTTTATTAAATTATCCAAAATATCATTTTCCTGCTCAATTATTTTATCCACACTATTACCTATCACCGGAGTCAGAGCGTTTTTATTGCCCACAACCAATATATAATCAACCATTTCCGAATGTATCAACGCATCTATAGTATATTCTATCAACGGTTTACCCATAAAACCGACCAAAGCCTTACCCTGCCCAAAGTGTTCCTGATCCTGGCTTCCTTCTCCTGCTAATATGATCGCTTTCATCAGCCACCTCCATTATATGTTTGAACCATATATGTCTGCTTATAAAGCAAGGACAAATGCCTATATGCTGTTTTAGCTCTCTCATAATTTTTGCATATGCCGAAAACTGTCGGCCCGCTGCCGGACATACTTGACCCCAGACAATTATATTCCATCATCTTTCTTTTGATTTCGGTAATTATAGGATGTTTTACCTCAGTCACAGTTTCCAGTACATTCCCCATATTGTTCAATATACCATATATATTGCCTTTTTTGATTGCATCAATAAGGCCTTCCGTATCAGGCCTGTCGGTTATTTCAGACAAATCTAATTGCTTATATGTTTCACCCGTCGATATAGAGATAGGCGGTTTAGCTAATACTAACCATATATTCCGAATAGCAGGTTCTATAGGAATCAATTTTTCTCCTTTTCCTTCTGCTAAGGCAGTGCCCCCTAAAATACAGAATGGAACATCTGCTCCGATCTTTTCACCTATAGACATAAGCTTCTCTTGAGAAAATTTCAAATCCCATAATCTATTGAGCCCTTTTAGCACCGCAGCTGCATTTGAGCTGCCCCCTGCCAATCCGGCGGATACCGGAATTTTTTTATCTATATAAATATCAACACCTTCGGAAATATCCGCTGTTTTGCGAAGCTTGTCCGCTGCCTTATATGCAATATTTGAAATACCCACAGGTATGTACTCACAATTAGTAGCAATTTTAATTTTATCATCATCTCTTTTGCTGATATATATATTGTCATATAAATTGATCTGCTGCATGACCATTTCTACTTCATAATAGCCATCATCTCTTTTCTCTAAAACATCCAGAGACAAATTAATTTTAGCTCTGGATTTCAAATATATTTGTCCCATTATTTCTCCTCTTTGATTGCTCCCTTTCTAAATCCGAACCCTGCATATGCTCCCTTGCATCATCATCTAATACATAGTTTACTATATTATATATTAATACAACCTTTTTAGGCAATATTTAATATTATTTATTATATTTTCCCGGCAATACAAAAAAACAGTCAAATTATGCAGATTCACTGGAAAAATCCCGAAATGTGTCATTCCGGATACAACAAGATGTGATTAGAATCCCCGGTATATTTAAAATACAAGTTTCTTCATCCTGTTCAGAATGACACCTCCCGATGAATTTTATAAAAATAGCACTTTTTCAGCAATTCTATACTGTGTCACTGAACAACTGTTCAATCATTAAAATTTAAAATTATGAATTTTTTCGATAATTATATGATCACCGATTTCAATGTCCTCTGTATCCTCAATTTGGTTTGTCTCTATGATCTTTTCCACAGATGTATGATACGTCTTGGCAATATCCCAGAGTGTATCCTCCGGCTGCATATAATACACGGTCAAACTAGGCCTAGTCTTTAAATCGACTTTTTCTTCCACTTCTTCAATGTCGGATATGACATCTATATACTTAGTGCGGAATATTTCACATTCAGCCCCTATGTTTGCCTTGATTTCCACTTGTTCGCCATTGGCAATACCATGGTCTATCTCCTCCACAAATAAGTCGATTTCCACACCCATACCTTCTTCATGGCCTTCAAATTCGGCGTAATGCCTGAAGGGTACCTCTCGAAGAAAACTATATAAAGATTGGGGTTCCTCCATAGTCTTATATATGATGCTGACCTCTAATATCCCCTCTATTGTGACCTTATCCGCAGCCACATTGTGATCTGCTAAAATAGGTTTAATACCGACAGAAAACACTTCAGCGATAGGAGAATGTTCAGGGGGTATATCCAAGGTTTCTTTCACAAGTACATTTGTCTTGCTCATGCCTATATTTTCTTTCAGTTCTATTTGCTCCCTCATTATTTCAAATTCTTTGCTCAAAGAATATGTATCGACCAAAATCTCTCTGCTCTGTGTATCCATGACCTTAGCTTCTATCTTAACTATGCTCTCAATCTCTACTATCTTTCTTTCGCCTCGGATGTTTTCTTTGATATCATAAAAAAGTTCGTCTATGGAAAATTTTAATTTATATTCCATATCAGCGGTTACATCTGCTATATCAACGAAATGAGTAAATGGAATTTCTCTCCTTATCATTTTTAATTGATTATCATGCTCCTCATCGATATACAGCAATTCCAAGTTTATTATACCGCTCACAATCATCTTACCATCCGTTATTTTGGTTTCTCTCTCTGTAACTGCAGCATTCCACTTTAAAATTTCCTTAATGTCATACTCGTCTTCCCCTAATTCAAAACCGTCCTTTACTAAGGTTTCTGATCGGCTTGCACCTACAATACCGGTATATTGAAAGGTTTCTTTTAACACTTGTATATCGTCTAACCCTGTCAAATCCTTTGTAATTTCTACGGTTTTTTCTTCAATACATTTACCGGTCAGATTGATTATAGCCTTTACTCCTACTTTCCTCTCATTATTTACGGTGAAATCAATATGTTCAACCTCTATCGCAACCTCACTTTTCATTTCGGCATCAATACCTTCTATCTCAATATCCTGTTTAAACCCTGCACTGCTATCTATGCTGTATAGGGGTTGTTCTTCTTTTTCAGAAACATATAGAATTTTAAAACATGTGGTGCCTTCTACAGCAATTTTGTCTCCCTCTATCTCCTGTTTGTTTAATTCTACCTTGGCATTTACAGATAATACCCTTGTAATATCGGGTTTTGTATCCGGAACTAAAATATCGCCTTCTACAATAGTCTGGACAATATTTTCGCCTACTACTTGTTCGAATTTAAATAAATCCTTTATTAATTCAACAGACATATATTTGCCTCCTCCCGAAATCTTTTTAAATCCTTAATATACTATATTTTGTTATATATAAAATATGTTAAGGAATTTACCATAATTTTAGTTAGTCCACGGGTTCCTCTTATATATATATGTCGGTTAATAAAAAAAAGAAGTGCTATTATATGAAAGTTTAATTATGTATCGCTAATACGGACCCGATTGTCTAATAAAATTTAATATAACAATACACGTTCATTTAGTTTCGAATATGAATAATTCTTACAGTTCGTCTCAATAAAAAATCCTAAAATTCGCAAACTCGCTACGCTCGGACATGCGCAATTTTTTAACGGATTTTTCATTTCACCTCACTGAGAATTATAGTCATATTCTCAAATGCATTCACTTAGTATTTTATATTAAATTTTCAGAAGTCCCCCGGCTTTAAGAGTGTCTAAACTTCATAAAGCAAATTATCTTTAAAATATTTGATATATTACAAAGCGAATCACTTTTGAAATTTTGCAATGGTTCTTGGTCCTTAAAAGCGTAAAAAAACTAGAAAATTGCACGCTGTTTGAGCGTAGCGAGTTCGTGAATTTTCAGTTTTTTCGCTTGAAAAGGACTATTAGAACCATCAAAATTTCAAACCGTGATGAGAGTGTAATATACAGATATTTTAAATATACGATACGACACGACACATAATTAAATTAACACCCCATATTGATTAATTCCAATTTAGCGGCCCGCTCCATCTTTTTTATCTCACGTTCCCTTTTTTGAGCGGTTATTTTATCATCGTATTCCTCAAGATATACAAGTTCCACAGGGAGCCTTCCCCTCGTATATTTACCTCCTTTTCCATTTTCATGGGCCTTGAGCCTCTTTTCAATATTATTAGTCCAACCGGTGTATAAGCTTTCATCAGAACATCGTAATATATATACATAATTCATTTTTATCACCGCCATGTTTATTTTTATAATCCATATCCTGTCATTTAATCCTACTAAAAAAGACACGGGAACACGAAAAGAATGTCCCTGTGCCAAAATAAAAACCACCTGTTTGCAGGGTGGTATTTATATGTTAACTCACTTTAATACTCTTGTTTCCACTACATACGGTGATTTCAACTGTTTCCGTAAGAATGTCAGAGTAGCTGTAGGATACCCTTCTTACATGGTCTCCAAATTGGCCATCTATCCTCACGACAAAAATACTTGGGTATGTGTTTTCTAAAATTCCTTCTCGAGTTACTGTTCTTTTTCTTCCTTTATTTGCTTTTAACACAATTTTTTGCCCAACATACTCTTCTATATTTTCTCTTATTTCTTGTAATTTATTTGTTCCATTTGGTAAATTTTTATTTGCCAAGTAATCACCTCTTTCACAACACTGACAATCATATAATAACATATTTGATAACAACTGTCAAATGGTTAGCCATATATTATACAACGTAATCAACCCGTTTGTCAAATGGCATATATCAAATTTTGTAACGTGTTTTGTTTTAATTGCCATTTTAAAATCAAAATTACACATATCTATAAAAATTTACAAAACCCTCCGCAATAGACTTGGCAACCTTTTTTCTAAAACCCATATCCATCATCATCGCTTCTTCGGCAGGATTTGAGATATAAACTACTTCCATATGAATGGAGCTGACAATCACTGATTTCAGCAGAAAAAAATCAGCTTGTTTTATGCCCCTATCAAGAGTTTCAAGATTTTTCGTCAACACTTTCATTATTTCTTTTGCGAGTTTCTTGGCAACAGTATCTCCCTTAAAATAATAAATCTCCGTTCCCGATTTAGAAGGGTGACTGAAATAATTTTGGTGAATACTGATAAAAAAATCGGGCATTATATCATTAGCTATCTGCGCTCTTTCCTCCAAATGCACGGTTTCATCTTTATTTCTGGTTAAATAAACCTCTGCACCTAAGCCTCGCAATTCTTCTCCCAGATACAGAGAGATTGATAGATTAACATCTTTTTCCTTCAGGCCTTGTTCCCCTATATATCCTTCTCCGTCCTTCCCGCCATGAGCGGGATCAATCACTATTAGTTTACCTTTTAATGGCTTATTTATGCATGGATCCCTTATTACTTTAATTTCAACACCCGTGTAATAATATTTTAAAATTTGTTCCGCCGACATACCTTCTTCCGCCATAGCATTGGCTCCATACTGACACAAGCCCAAACCATCGCCTTTTCCTATGCTGAAAAATCGTATTATCTGTGGCTGCCACCCAAACCGTGTCGAATCAATATTTAAAAGTTCAATTATTTCCTTTCCCTTAAATTCCTTTCCACCTATTTTAATTTTTACTATTCTGTTTTGTCCATCCCTTATAATGCCGTCTATCATATTATAAATAGGAATATCCCTCAAAACATTATTACTTGTCAGCTTTACGTCCAACCTTTCCTCTATTTTTTCAATAGGGATATCCCGATAATTTAAAGAATACGGACTTTTTTGGCAGTAATTACAGAGTACCTTCCTCAAATATTGAATGATGTTTCCATCAACATTTTCACTGTTTTCTGTAGAACCCCCGCACGCCAAGTGAAATCTTGCATCTATTGGCTTATTGTTAAATAATAAAATACTACCCTCAGTTTCATTCACCGATCTTTCTAACTTTTTTATATAGGATCCGTAATTCCCCTGCCATATTTCCCTGTATTCTTCCAAAGGTATAGCCTTTATGAAATCCTCCGTTGTAATATCAACCTCTTTAGTCTTACAGCCCCTAAGCTCCTCATAATCTTTCAATTGCCTGATGAGTTTAGTCCTCATAATGATACTTTGACATTTTAATGCTTCTATATGAAAATTTAGTGGCATACTACATGCCACTAATTGTTTTACCATCTCTTCCAACGATTTTGTCAACGCTTTGCCAGTTCGGCTATCGTGCATATTTATATAAATGCTTTCTTTATTATCAGCCAAATTTCATCCCCCCCGGCTCCTTAAATCTGATTTTTATCATATATATCATCAATCATATTTTTATATAATCACTCTTACGATTATAGGCAAATTAAGCCTTTGTATATAATATGAAAAAATGGTTTTTGTTGTGCATAACCCTTATTTTCATAATATATTTAGAGGATAAAACTGCACGCGCACCGCGAACATTCTATTTATCTTCCCGCCGGGAAGGTTAATGTAATCTCATTATATTTTTATTGAATATCCGAACTATTTATCCATCTCCCTATTTTTCCATGGACTTTGCCAGATGATACAGTGTCCTCACACCCACACCCGTAGCACCTTTGACTAAACCGCTCTTATCATTAGTGATCATAGATGTGCCCGCGATATCTATGTGTACCCAAGGATTTTCTCCCACAAATTCTCCAAGGAATAACCCTGCAGTGATTGTACCTGCTTCTCTTCCGCCGGTATTTTTGAGATCGGCTATATCGCTCTTGATCTGCTCTTTGTATTCCGGATATGAAGGTAACTGCCAAACTTTTTCCCCCGCATTTCCTGCCGCAACCTTTACCCTCTCTACAAATTCATCATCATTGGATATAAGCGCCGATGCCGTATTTCCCAGAGCAACAACACAGGCGCCCGTCAAGGTCGCCAAATCAACCAATTTTGTAGCACCTTGCTTAAGAGTATAGGTGATACAGTCAATCAGTACTAAACGGCCTTCCGCATCCGTATTCAATACCTCTATAGTTTTGCCGTCCATAGTGGTCAAAATATCCCCCGGTTTATACGCTTTACCGGATGGCATATTTTCGCAGGCGCCCACCACGGCTATGACATTTACCTTGGGCTTAAGAACGCCGATAACATTCATAGCCCCCAGCACGGCTGCGGCTCCGCCCATATCCCCTTTCATCTCGTCCATTCCCGAACTTGGCTTTATAGAGATACCACCGGAATCAAAAGTTAAGCCCTTGCCTACCAGCCCTAATACCTCATGATCCTTGTTCCCTCCAAAATACTTGATAACTATCAATTTAGGAGGTTCATCACTTCCCTGTGTCACACCTAAAAAACTGCCCATCCCTAATTTTTCTATATCTTCCTTTTCCAAAATTTCAATCTCTAACCCATGTTTTCCTGCAATTTCCACAGCCTTATCCGCCATGGCTTCGGGTGTTAATATATTGCTTGGTTCATTGACAAGGTCCCTCGCTATAATAGTCCCATCCGCGAGGGCACTTCCTATGCTTATTCCTCTATTGATATCATCTGATATGGAATCATCCATAATCACTATATATATATCTTTTATATTATTTTCATCATCATCATTATCGGTTTTATACTTATTAAACTTGTACGATGCTAGCATAGCCCCTTCTACGATGCACTGTCCGAGCACCTCAGGTGGAACTGTTTTATTCAAACCTGCAGTTAAAATTGCCACCCTATCGGTTTTTGATTTTTCTAGTTGTTTTACAGCTTTTCCAATCACCTTGCGCATGGTGTCTCCTTCAAAATCTTCTTCCTTTCCGAGCCCTAACAACAATATTTTTTTAGCGGGGATTTTTCCTAACGTATATATCAATAGAGTTTCCCCTTCCTTGCCTTTAAAATCATCCTCATTCATCATGTCGGAAATAATACCGCCTGATTGCTTATCTATATCAGTTAAATCTGTGCCCGGGCTTTTTATGCCCTCATAAATCCCTACAACTATCGCATCCGCTATAATATCCTTGATATTATCTTTAATTATTGTTACCTCCATAGCAAATTCCTCCCAATATTCAATATTATTTTAATAATAAATTACAACTTTATCCTTTATATCTATATTTTATCATATTACGTACTAGATATTCACATAAAAATGAATTTTAATTGTCTTCTTATCCCATCATACTATATTTTAAATTAATGCAGTTAATTTGTTTAAACTGCCTTCATTTGTGGAATTATTATAATAGTATGATTTATGAATATAATATAATGGATGATATGAGTATAAAAACAAAATATTACTAAAGATATCCATCTTTTGATAATCTGATTATATAATATAAATATCAATAAAATTATCTGCAATTTAAAAAACGGTTTCTATGCTATTATATATAATAGATTGGAGGCACAAGAAATGCTTTGTGAAAACTGCAACATCAGGGAAGCAACAATACATAAAACTAAAATTGTGAATGGAGTAAAAGAAGAGATACATTTATGTGAGGAATGTGCAAAAAAAAGTGAACTCTTCAGTCTTGAAAATAATTTTTCGATACATAATTTCCTGTCCAGCCTGCTGGAGGGAGGTCTGACACCCGATATAACTGTCACCGGCGATCAAGATAAAAAATGTCCACAATGTGGTTCCACATATAATGATTTTAAAAGGAGCGGGCGGCTCGGCTGCAATGTATGTTATTCCACATTTAACAACATGCTCGCCCCTTTGATCAGAAGGGTTCAGGGTAATAATACACATACGGGGAAGATCCCCAAAAAGTCCGGTTCTTCCATAAGGATGCGTAAAAAAATACGGGACCTGAAACTTCAACTGCAGCAACTGGTCGAAACAGAAGAATTTGAAGAAGCGGCAAGAATCAGAGATGAAATAAAGAAGCTTGAAGAAGAAACCGATAATGAGTAAGGGGTGAAATTATGTCTAAAAATTTAAAGGACCCGGAATCAGATATAGTTATAAGCAGCCGTGTTCGTATGGCCCGCAACATAGAATCAATATCATTTCCCCATTATTTAGATAAGGAAAAATCCGGAGATGTCATAGATAGGGTGTATAAAGCAATAAACAAAGGAAATTTATGCCTCGAAAATAAATTTGAGCTCATAAAAATGGATGAGATTGATATTATCGAAAGGTCGAACTATGTCGAAAAACATTTGATCAGCCCATCCTTGGCTAAGAATGTTTCGGGCGGTGCTGTTTTAATAAATAATGAAGAAACTATTGGAATTATGATAAATGAGGAGGACCATATACGGATACAGTGTCTCTATCCGGGACTGCAATTAGAAAAATGTTTCAGCATGGCGGATAAAATAGATGATTTATTAGAAGAAAGTATAGTATATGCCTTTGATGAACAGCTTGGGTATCTGACATCCTGTCCTACAAATGTCGGCACTGCAATCAGGACTTCTGTCATGCTGCATCTGCCGGGATTGGGTTTAACCGGGTATATCAATGGAGTGATCAATACAGCGAATAAAATAGGACTTGCCGTCAGGGGAATCTATGGTGAGGGTACTGAGTACCTGGGAGATATTTATCAAATTTCCAATCAGATAACCCTTGGGATGTCTGAGGAGGAAATAATAACCAATCTCAAAGATATTACACTGCAGATAATCCAAAACGAAAGAATTGCATGGAGAAAATTACTGGATACCAAGAGCATCGAACTTGAGGATAAAGTTTATCGTTCCTATGGAACCCTTAAAAGTGCCAGGCTGCTTTCTTCTAAGGAAGCCATGCAATTGATTTCCGATGTAAAATTAGGTGTCAACCTAAAATTGATAGATGGAATTTCTATAGAACAGCTGAATGAACTCATAACAATAATACAGCCCGGATATTTGCAAAAACATTTTAAATCACAATTGACCGGTATCGAGAGAGACGCCAAGAGGGCGCAATTAACAAGAGAAAATATATTATAGTAACTTAGGAGGGGAACATATATGTCAATGTTTGGAAGATTTACTGAAAGAGCACAAAAAGTTATAAGTTTTTCTCAGCAGATGGCACAGCAGTTAGGCCATAATTATGTAGGAACAGAACATCTGCTGCTGGGAATTATAAAAGAAGAAGAGAGTATAGCTGCAAAAGCGCTGAAAAACTTAGGTATAGAAATAGAACAAGTGCAGCAAAGAATTGTACAATCAGTAGGAGTAGGAGATAAACCGTCGGAATTGTTAGGCTATACCCCCCGCACCAAAAAGGTCTTTGAACTCAGTATCGGGGAAGCCAGAAGCCTGAACCACAATTACGTGGGAACGGAACATCTGCTGCTGGGAATTATAAAAGCGGGGGACGGGATTGCAACTAAAATTTTGACGGAGTTGGGGGCCAGTCTCCAAAATGTGAGAACAGAAGTATTAAAATTATTAAATAGCGGAGGGCCGGGTGGAAGCCAAAAAAGCGCCCCTGCACAACAAAACAAGGATACGCCCACTCTAAATCAATTCGGGCGAGATCTTAATGAACTCGCCAGAGAAGGCAAAATTGATCCTGTAATAGGTAGAAGCAAGGAAATAAATAGAATCATACAGGTGCTGAGCCGCAGGACTAAAAATAATCCCTGCCTAGTAGGCGAATCAGGAGTAGGAAAAACTGCCGTAGCGGAGGGATTAGCACAGAAAATAGAAGAAGGCAATGTTCCGGAACTACTAAAAAACAAGAGAATAGTCGCATTGGATTTGGCGTCTATGATAGCCGGAACAAAATACCGGGGGGAATTCGAAGACCGTTTTAAAAAGGCATTGGAAGAGCTGCGAACTACAGCTGATGTGGTATTATTTATAGATGAAATTCACAACATAATAGGTGCAGGTGCTGCGGAAGGTGCGATAGATGCCGCCAACATGTTGAAACCTGCTTTAGCCAGGGGCGAAATACAGGTGATCGGCGCTACTACTTTTGACGAATACAGGAAACATATAGAAAAAGATGCGGCTTTGGAGAGAAGATTCCAACCGATTACGGTGGACGAACCGACAACCGATGATGCTATTAAAATATTGGAAGGCTTAAGGGACAAATATGAGGCGCATCACGGAGTTAAAATTACCGACGAGGCCCTGAAAGCAGCCGTAGAACTTTCCGCAAGGTATATCACCGATAGATACCTACCGGATAAAGCTATAGATTTAATGGATGAGGCCGCATCTAAAATCAGAATATTTACAGTCACTCCACCGCCGGATTTGAAGGATTTGGAGGAAAAACTGGAACAGCTCTCTAAAGAAAAAGAAGAGGCTGTCAGCATACAGGATTTTGAAAGGGCCGCTAAGATAAGAAATGAAGAAAAAGAGATCCAACAACAATTGGAAGAAAGAAAGAGCAGTTGGAGGGATAAGGATAGCGAGGCTACAGTTACCGGTGAAGATATAGCTAATATTGTATCCGATTGGACAGGTGTACCCGTGACCAAACTTCAAGAGGAAGAATCTGAAAGACTGCTCAATATGGAGGAAATCCTCCATAATAGAATAATAGGCCAGCAGGAGGCCGTCAAATCCGTAGCCAAAGCAATCAGGAGAGCCAGAGTAGGACTGAAAGATCCTAAAAAACCCATCGGTTCCTTCATATTTTTAGGGCCTACAGGGGTCGGAAAGACGGAATTATCCAAAACATTAGCAGAGGCTATGTTTGGAGACGAAGATGCTATGATTCGCATAGATATGTCCGAATATATGGAAAAACATACGGTTTCAAGGCTCATAGGGTCGCCTCCGGGATATGTAGGTTTTGATGAAGGGGGACAGCTTACGGAACAAGTCAGAAAAAAACCATATTCTGTAATACTTTTTGATGAGATAGAAAAAGCCCACCCCGATATATTTAATATATTACTACAGATATTAGATGACGGTAGGCTGACCGATGCACAGGGCAGGACAGTAAACTTTAAAAATACCGTAGTTATTATGACCTCTAACGTAGGCATGCAAACCATAAGAAAACAAAAAACTTTAGGGTTTGCTGTTGATGAAAGTGATTTAGCCCAGAGCGAATATGAAAAAATGAAAGAAAATGTTATGGAAGAGCTCAGAAGAACCTTCAGGCCGGAATTCTTGAATAGAATAGATGATATCATAGTATTCCACAGCTTGGATAGAGAGCATATCAACAAAATTATAGACCTGATGTTAAAAGATCTCAAAAAACGTCTGGAAGATTTGGATGTCACTTTAGAGGTGAGCGATTCTGCCAAGATATTCATCGCAGACAAGGGATTCGACACTGAATTCGGTGCAAGGCCTTTAAAAAGAGCAATTCAAAAAATGGTAGAAGATCAGATATCCGAAGAGTTGCTAAAAGGGACTGTTAAGGCGGGCACGGAAGTATTAGTGGATTTATCCGATGATAAACTTGTAATCAAACCAAGAGTGGGCTCAAAATAATACTCGGAATTTGCATATATTATCTACATCGCAATAAACTAAAATGTAATCTATAAAAATAAAACCCTGAATCGAAATTCAGGGTTTTTCTACCTTTATTTTTAAGCTCTATTTTAATGCATCCTCAACCGCTTTTATGATTCCTTTGCTCGTAGCAGTTGCTCCGGATACAGTCTCTACCTCCATGTCCTGTGCTTCTATTATTGCTTTTGGTATTTCTTCCAGTGCGGAATCAGAAATATTCGGGGTCTCATCATGTTCCAAAATTTCCACACTGACAATTTTGGTATCCTTGACTTCAACTTCTACCTTGATGTCTCCACCAAAACCTCTGCCTGTTCCTTCATAGGTGCCATCCTCATAGCTTGGTTTTGTTATTGCCTTGGTCAAGGCATCCATAACAGCTGCTTTAATTCCTTTACTTGAAATAGTTGCTCCGGATATATTATCAATTTCTACGCTTTGTGCATCTATTATTGATTCCGGTATTTCCTCTAATGCCGAACCGGCAATATTCTTTGTCTCGTCATGATCAAGAATTTCTATATTCGCAACTTTTCCATCCTCAACTCCGACTTCTACCTTGATGTCCCCACCGAAACCTCTTCCTGTTCCTTCATAAGTACCATCCGCTAAGTTCATATCTGATATATCCTGTGTTTTTTCAGGTTCCTTCTCTTCTTCCTTAGGAGGAGCCGGCTCCTTATCTTTTTGGGATTCTCCGGGTTCTCCGGCTAAAGCATTTTCAACCGCTTCCATAATTCCATTGCTTGTACGAGTCGCCTCGGATACAATATCAACCTCCGTATCCTGCGCATCTATTATTGCCTGCGGTATCGCATCTATCGCCGGATCGGAAATGCCTGCAGATTCATCATGTTCTAATAAATCTATGGAAGCAATCCTACCTCCGGATACCTCCACCTCGACCTTAATAGTGCCGCCAAAACCCTTTCCTTCTCCTATATAAATACCATCCGTATAGGTCTTGGCATCACCTTTATTTTTATTTGCTATAAACACCCCGCCTGCTAAAATGACAATTGCTAATATCGGTAATAAAATAAGTGCAATTTTTTGCTTCTTATCCACTACTATACACCTCCGCATACTGTTATAATTTTATCATACATCATAATCATATCACAAATTTCAATTTTTTGAACACTTTTTTGCCAATATAAGTTATTGTTATACTTCATAAGTAAATTAATAGGAATCTTAAAATTTCTATTTTTTTATCCATTGATTGAGATTGTGCAATTTTAATCCGGCGATACCTTCCATGGCTATTTTTTCCCTGGATAATACAGATAAATTCTTTTTATCAGTTACCAATTCCTCCAATGGCGCCAAAATTTCCCTTTCTTCTTCATCCAATGACTTTTTGGCTAAATCAAAAAGTATCAAAATATATTCATATGCTGTTTTAGAACCAAAATATGCATTAAACCCTTTATCGTATATACACCCCTTAATTTTATCGATCTGTTCTTCTTCTTTTCTCTGAGAAAAATTATATAAATATGCCAGTGCAATATCGCTATAGAATATTCCTTTGATTAAAGCAATGTATGCCAGGTTATAGGGATATGGCAGTGAATCCCCTACACGTATCTCTATATGGTTTTTTGCTCTGACGTCCGGAAACACCATATCCATGATATACTCTATCTCTTCTTCCGTAAAAACATATTTATCCATGAGTTCCTCCACTGTTTTACTGCCCGTGCCGATAAAATTCCCGTCCTTTATAATCGCAACAGGGGAAACATTTAACATATATTGAGCATACTCCCTATAGCCAAAATCCTCTTTAAAAGAATTAGGCACAATACCACTTCTTCCTCTATCAACATTTGCCCATATCAAGCTTCTGAGACTGAATTTTTCATGAACCCCGCCTTCAAATATGGGTGAACTGCCGGATATCAAATAAAGCATAGGGCTGATAAAATTAGCCACACGGAACTTTTGAGTAAAATCATATTCAGACTCATAATCAATAAATACCCGTAATGTAACCGTACCCTTCAACATATTATAAGCATATTCCCCCCTCCCTTTAAAATAGTCGGATATATATGCATATGTTTTCTTCGGGATAAACGGTATATCTTCAATAGATGATTTTGGATGATACCCTATGCCCATCAATAATAGGTCGCGTTTTTCCAATATAGGTATTATATCATTTAAAAAACTGAAATAAATAGATTCTATTTCTTTCACGGTTTTACAGGGTTCCATATCAATTTCTACCTGACCGCCCGGCCCCAATATGATTTCCCTGTCTTCCTTCGATAACCCTATCAGGTGGCCCTCTTCGTAATTGCCCTTATATCCCTCTAAAAGCAATTCTTGTAAAACACCTTCTATACCTTCTTCTCCATAATATGTGACGGACTCCATATTATCTCTGTGGACGATAATATGCCCAGACCCCACACCGATTTTAAAATCCTTTATGTTTTTTTCTCCGTCTTTGATCAATGAAACAATAGATGCTAAATTTTTTTCATATTTCATATGACTTACCCCTCACCTTAAAATAAATTATATCCCTATACTCTTTTACCCATAAATATATATGTTTACACATTTTTTTTAGTTTTTATGTATAAATATTCAATACTTATACCCCATAAAAAAAATCCCTAGAAAGTTCTAGGGATTTTTTTATAGATTATAAATTATTTTGCGACTTGCAAGCCCTTATAACATGTCTTGCTAAAATAGAAGTAGTTACGGAACCTACTCCGCCCGGTACAGGTGTTATCACTCCGGCAACCTTTTCGGCTTCTTCAAAGTCAACATCCCCTACCAGATTTCCTTCTTCGTCTACATTAATACCTACATCAATAACAGCTGCGCCTTCTTTTACAAAATCTTTAGTAGCAAATTTAGCTCTTCCTATAGCTGCTACCAAAATGTCGCCACCCTTAGCAACTCCTGCAATATCCTTAGTTCTGGAATGACATATGGTAGATGTCGCATTTTCCCTAAGTAACAACAGTGCCGCCGGCTTACCTATAACCATGGATCTACCTAAAACTACCGCATTGCTACCTTCTAAGGGAACTTCATAATGTTTCAATATCTCAATAACCGATACGGCGGTACATGGAGCAAAGCCGGTTTCATCATCTTCCACCAATTTTGCGGCATTGATAGGGCTAAAGCAATCAATATCTTTTTCCGGTGCAATTACATATTTGATAACTTCTTCATCCAGCTGCTTTGGAAACGGTCTGAATACTAATATTCCATTTACAGACGGATCATCATTCACCGCTTTTAATTCCTTTATAAAATCATCCTGAGATATATCTTCGGGCAATTCTTTAACTTCTGCTTCTATGCCTACTTTTTTAGACCTGCCAAGTGCTCCTCTTTCGTATGCCAAGTCGTCCGGGCTTGCACCAACTCTGACAATAGCAAGCTTTGGAGTTATTCCTTTTGCCTTTAGTTCTTCTACCTCTTTTATCAACCCTTCGCTGATCTTATCTGCTACGGGTTTTCCTTTTAGTATTGTTGCCAACTGCATACCCCCTCCTTAAATAATATTTACCACTGACTCACGACCGCAGCCATGAGTGTACATGGTGGATTATCAACTAAAATTCAGATAAGTTTTATCTGAATTAAGTCTTCGTTTAAATATGAAGTGTACCGATGATCTGATATTGGGAAGGTATATTATATTCTGAAAAATCACCATCCAATTCTTCTTTATAGATACTCCACCTGGCTGACAAACCTGCTTCCTTAAAAGCATTTTCCATGTACAGCATCATAACACCGGCATCTAATAAAAGATTTTTTTTACTTACGCCTTCTCCCCCTACAGTTAAAATAATTTGATCATTGTGTATGATCAGTCTCCATGGCTGAAAATTTGCCCAGGACGGAGCTAATTTGAGGCTATGCAGCACCTTTTCTACACCCGCAATTTTGAGGTCTTCATAACAGACGGCTTTTCCCCATTTATCTTTAAACACAAAATCATGTATACCTATACGAGAATCCTCGCCTTCCTCAGTATGATGTATATGTATCTTCGGATAACCCAGCGCCACCATGGCTACCATTTTTTCCTGAGCGTCTATTCCAAGCTCCACCTTAAGACTGTCGGCGTCCTTTTCTACAAAAAGCCAACAGCTGCCTATATTTAATTCTACGGCCTTCAATACTATCTGTTCTAAGACATATGCCGTATTGAGCAGATACCCTTCCTTAATTTCGCTCAGCAGTCCTATATAATTAGGAGCCAAAATCAAATCGCCCATATAGCTTGCCCTATTTTTTAATATGTTTTCCTTTTCCCACCCATCCTCAATAAAGGCAAATTTTATACCTATATTTTTTTGGAGCACTTTAATCTCTGTAAGAAATTTTTTAAATATTTTTATTTCTTCGGGGCCTAATTTCTTTTTTTCATATTCTTTAACGGATTTTCTCCTTTTAACTATGCTCAGAAAAGTCATATATCTCACCTCTTTACCTTTATTTTATAGGTTATAAGTTATAATATGCTATACCCAATAAATTTAAAAGTAAATCCTTGAAATTTATTTTGACTGTTATCTTCTCCAAGCCCATGTCCGCAATCTTTAACTTTTTTTATATGTATTTGATGAACGCCACTGCCTTTCCTGTATCATCTCCGGCAATGCTACCATCATTATAACACTTTTTCGATTCTTTTACTAATTTTCCGAGATTTGCTATCTTTATTATTAAATAGGATAATTCAATCTTAAAAACTTTATACTTACTTTTTAAATTATACTACAAAATTGACATCATTTCCATCAATTAATATTACAAAACTCCCCTGTTTTATCCATGCCCCGCCAAAATAAATTGTTTGCATATACCGGTAAGAACGAGAAATTCTCAATATCCCTCATCCTGCCTTTGATGATTAACCCTGTTTTTGTGCAGATACGCAAGATATACTTCCCTTTCGGTAAAACCTAATTTACTGCCCAATAATAAAAAATGAGCAAATAGTACCTCATAATTGTCCAAAGTAGGTTCATGTTGAAATGCGGCAACTCGTGTAAATATATTTTGAAACTGGTCTGTTAAATTGTTATCGTTGTCAATTTTAACCAAGTTAATATCCGTTAACCCGGTTTCCAGGCCTATGCTTAAAATAAAATGGAGACAATCCACATATTCTTCTAAAATAACTTCTCCGGGAGAAGGGTTGCTATTGCTCCAAAACTTAAAACAGCGGGTTTCATTTGCCAGTTCTCCAAGTTCCACCTGTAATGCCAGTATCTTGAAAGAGACAAGATTTATGCTCCTTAATCCATGTTCCTTACATATGCGATTATCTAATTTCCTCTGCATATCATATAATTCAGATATATTCATTAAAATCCCCATCCTATGTGTTCTCTGCTCCAAACAAGTCCCAAACCCTAAAAGCCAAACAAGGCTGCTTTCACTCTAAATGTATCATATGTTCGACATGAAAAACAAGATTTTTGGGAAAACTTGTGCTATAATAAAAGAAAAATATTTATCGCTGGGGGCGCCATGTGCTGAGAGGACTATTCCAACCCTTCGAACCTGTAGGTTAAAACCTGCGTAGGAAAGCGGACTTTGCAAACATAAGGTGAAAAGGCTTTCTCTTCACCTTTTTTTATTTTACCGGTGATAAATGAAAGGAAGGATATTATATCATGTTTAAAAAATTGCTGGAACTGAAACCTGCATCAATTATCATTTTAGTTTCTCTGTTGTTGATTTCTGTTGCCTTTGCCTTTAGAGAGAAAAAACAGAAGAGCGAATCCAGATATGTAAAGATGATAATATATGGAAGTTTATGCATCGCTCTTTCCTTTGTGCTCTCTTACATACGATTATATCGTTTTCCACAAGGCGGCAGCATAACACCTGCCGGCATGTTGCCGTTGTGTGTCTTTGCAGTGATGTTTGGCCCCACAGCCGGCATTTTGGCCGGATTTGCTTTCGGTATGATCAGATTGATTCAGGATCCCTTTATCATTCACTGGGCCCAGTTTTTTTTGGATTATCCCTTGTCTTTCGGCGCATTGGGGCTGGCCGGCCTATACCGTAAAAACATGGCGGTAGCCTGCCTCATCGGGGGATTTGCCAGGTTTTTCGTAAACTTTTTATCCGGGTTTATTTTCTTCGGAGCCTACGCTCCGGAAGGGATGAACGTGATGATCTATTCTCTTGCGGTAAACGGATCAGTTATCGGAACCGACACATTGATCTGTGCCGCCGTCGCTCTCATTCCGCAGGTACAAAATGCTATAAAACATGT
>CAYOGD010000003.1:0-38239 GCA_964403395.1 uncultured Alkaliphilus sp. | reverse complement strand
AGGCAATCAAATGCCTCTCTATAATTTTGCCAATATATAGTCATATATAATTGACAAAAGCGATTATCCCCACGATTTCCCATGGTATACAGCTAAATGAGGTTATGGATGCCTCTTTCAAAAATTCTGCTTTTTTATAGATTTTGCCGGGATTTCGCCGAGATATCCTTTTAAATTCCGGCATCTCCGGCGCCCGGATAGCATATCAATATACGATTATTGATGCAGTCGCAATCACCATAAAAAATACAGATTAAAAATTATTATTTAATGTTGACAAAAATGGTAGGGTATACTATAATTATTGAATAATTCCTATCATTTTACTTGGGATTAAAGGGAGGGGGAAAAATTGAAACTTTCTACCAAGGGGAGATACGGTTTAAAGGCTATGTTTGATTTAGCAATGCATGACGGGAAAGGTCCCATTCCCCTTAAGAGTATCGCCGAAAGACAGCGGGTTTCGGAACACTACTTGGAACAACTCATCGCCGAACTCAGAAAATCGGGATTGGTTAAAAGCGTAAGGGGTGCACAGGGGGGGTACATGCTCGCTAATAAGCCTTCCGAAATAACGGTGGGGGAAATCATCAGGGTTTTAGAGGGCCCCTTAGGCCCTTCGGATTGTGTTTTGGAGGACGGGCCCGTACTATGTGATAATGCCGACCATTGCATAACCAAAATAGTGTGGGAAAAAATACAGGTAAGTATCAGCAGTGTTATCGATACTATCACTTTGCAAGATATGTTGGAGGATTATAAAAAGATAGAAAATTGACCCCATATGATGTATAATTTCCTTTGTATGAAATTATACGCCGACGGATCAGGCACTATTAAAAATTAGACTTCCAAGTTTTTATTGTTTAATTTTTAAATTTATATGTTCTCAATATACAAATATATACTGTAGGGAGAGGATCAGATGTGTACACAATTTTATTTTGATTATGCCGCAACTACACCTATTAAAAAAGAAGTACTGGAAGAGATGCTGCCATTTTTCAGTACCAATTTCGGTAACCCGTCGAGTGTCTATAAAATAGGCAGGCGAAGTAAAAATGCACTTGATACTGCCCGGGATAGGATTGCAAAAACATTGAATGCAAAATCCCAGGAGATTTTTTTTACCGGCGGAGGGTCCGAATCCGATAATTGGGCTATAAAAGGGACTGCATTTGCGAATAGAGATAAAGGCAATCATATTATAACTTCTAAAATTGAACATCATGCCGTACTGCAAACGTGCAAATACTTAGAGCAGGAAGGTTTTGAGGTAACCTATCTGGATGTCGACAAATACGGTTTGGTGAGTGGGGATGATTTAAAAAATGCGATCAGAGATGATACTATCCTTATCAGTATCATGTACGCCAATAACGAAATAGGTACAATACAACCCATCAGGGAACTCACAGAGATAGCCGAAGAAAAGGGAATTATTTTTCATACTGACGCGGTACAGGCTTACGGAAACGAAATAATCGATTTGGAAGACCTTCATATAGATTTATTATCCCTCTCTGCTCATAAGATATACGGCCCCAAAGGTGTAGGCGCATTATATATAAGAAAGGGCACAAAAATTCATAAGCTTATTCACGGGGGAGGACAGGAAAAGAAGAGAAGAGCAGGTACCGAGGATACGCCGGGAATTGTAGGATTTGGCAAAGCGGCGGAAATTGCATATGAAAATATAGAGGAACATATTGAGAGATTGACCAAGTTGAGAGATAGATTGATCGATGGAATCATGACAGAGATAGAACATACGAAATTGAACGGACATCCTACAAAAAGGTTGCCCGGAAATGTGAATATCTCTTTTGAATTTATAGAGGGCGAGGCGCTCCTATTGAGCTTGGATATGGAGGGTATTGCCGTATCCAGCGGCTCGGCATGCACATCAGGCTCCCTGGACCCTTCACATGTTTTAATGGCAATCGGATTGACCCATGAGCAGGCACACGGTTCATTGAGACTGACATTGGGTGATTTTACTACGGAAGATGAAATAGATTATGTCATAGAAAAATTACAGCCGATTGTGGATAGATTGAGAAATATGTCACCATTATATGAGAATGTAAGGGGGAAGGATGAATAATGTATAATGAAAAAGTGATGGACCATTTTATGAATCCCAGGAATGTTGGTGAAATAGAGGATGCGGAAGCAATAGGCGAGGTTGGAAATCCGAGATGCGGGGATATCATGAGGATGTATCTAAAGATAGATGATAATGATGTCATCACGGATGTAAAATTTAAAACATACGGATGCGGTTCCGCCATAGCTACATCAAGCATGGCGACGGAGCTGATCAAAGGTAAAACCGTGGAAGAAGCATTAGAATTGACAAATATGGCTGTTGTAGAGGCTCTTGACGGGCTTCCCCCTGCGAAAGTACACTGTTCCGTATTGGCGGAACAGGCGGTGAAAATGGCTATATATAATTATGCCAAGGCAAGGAACCTGACCTATAAAGGGCTGGAAGGATTCGATCCCGATGATGACAGTGACCATCAACACGATCATGAAGAAGAATAGGATCTTCTTATAAATTTTCAAAAAAATCGAACCTAAAAAATAGAAATATATGCTCAAAAAATAAAAAAGTGAATGATCTTCTCCAATAGTTTCAGGCAACATAATTGAAAAAATTGCTTGGTATAGATTTAAAAAGACTGACAGAATATAATAAGAGATAATAAAATTATATTTCCGTAAATTTGTTCTAAAAATACAGAGATTAAATCATATGATCTGAACCGAGTAAAATACGGAGGGGTGAAAACATGGATAGAAGAATCATGAAAGGTGTCATCACGGGCGGAGTTTTAGGTATAACGGTTGCTATGTATGCCATGGGCAAAAAGTTTCGAGGGAAAAAATTGATGAAAAGAAAAAATAGAGTCTTAAATCGTGCCCTGGCTGTTGCGAAAGGGTTTAACATATTTTAATATAAATATTTTAATTTTTTCAGGTGGCAAATACTCCGGTGTACCGGCGGGGTTTTGCCATTCGTTTTTCATATATTGACAAGGTATGATATGTTTTATATAATTCATATAGTATAAAAGGACATAATTCGTTATATAGAAGCGCATCAATAGATAAAAATCAAAATCAAGAATATAAAAATCAATCGTATATGATATATTGTTAAAAGCTATGATGAGAAGGAGTAACATATGATAGAGCATCACAGAGAGGAAATTCACGGCTGAAAAATTTCCGTATAAATATGTGAAGCAGTCTCTGAGCAGTGATCTCGAAACCCAGTAGAGATTATCGGCAAAGCCGTTATACTTCATTCCCAAAGCGGCCGTTATTTCGGACGGCAATTAGGGTGGTACCACGAGAACACTCTCGTCCCTACAATACTATTTTGTATGGATGGGAGTTTTATTTTTAATAAACTAAAGTTGAGAATTTCAAGGAGGATTGTTTTGTGAAAAAATTAAGTTCAGACGAAATAAGAAAGGAATTTTTAGATTTTTTTAAATCAAAGGAACATATGATTCTGCAGAGTTTCCCCTTAGTACCGCAGAAAGACAAGAGCCTGTTGTTGATAAATTCCGGGATGGCTCCGCTCAAATCATATTTTGCAGGATTGGAAAAACCCCCGAGCATAAGGATAGCCACCAGTCAAAAATGTATACGCACGGGGGATATCGAAAATATCGGCAAAACAGCGAGGCATGCCACATTCTTCGAGATGTTAGGCAATTTTTCCTTCGGGGATTATTTCAAAAAAGAATCCATCGAATGGGGTTGGGAATTTGTAATTGAACATTTAGAGCTGCCTGTTGATAAATTATGGATTACCATATATCTGGAAGATGATGAAGCCTTTGAGATTTGGAACAAGGAAGTCGGGCTGCCCAAGGAGAGAATCATAAGGCTGGGGAAGGCGGACAACTTCTGGGAGATAGGAGTAGGCCCTTCGGGCCCCTGCACCGAACTATATTTTGACCGCGGTGAAAAGTACGGCTGCGGAGACGAAGATTGTGCGCCCGGTTGTGATTGCGACAGATATGTTGAGTTTTGGAACCATGTATTTACCCAATTTGATAGAGACGAGGCCGGTAATTATACGCCCCTTCCCAATCCCAATATAGATACGGGGATGGGTTTGGAGAGGATAGCCTGCATCATGCAGGATGTAGAATCCATCTTTGATATCGACACGATCAGGCCCATATTGGACGATGTATGCAAAATCACGGGTGTGGAGTACAAAAAAGACGAAAAAACGGATATGTCTATCAGGATAATAACCGACCATGTACGCTCCATATCCTTTATGATAGGGGACGGAATACTGCCCAGCAACGAAGGCAGGGGGTATATATTGAGAAGGCTCCTCAGGAGAGCCGCACGGCACGGCAAGCTCTTAGGGGTGCACGAGGCATTTCTATACAGATTGGTTGACAGGGTCGGCGAAAATTACGGGAAGGCATATAGCGAATTAGTGGAAAAGGGAGATTATATCAAAAAAATAATCCAGGTTGAAGAAGAGAGATTCATGGAAACGATAGATCAGGGAATGGATATTCTGAACGATTATATCAAAGAATTATTGGAATCGAATGAGAAAGAGCTGAGCGGATCCAATGCCTTTAAACTTTACGATACCTACGGTTTTCCCATAGATTTGACCCGGGAGATATTAGAGGAAAAAGGTTTAGGCCTGGACGAGCAAAGTTTTGAGGTGGAGATGGAAAAACAGAGGCAGAGAGCCCGTGAAGCGAGAGCGGGAGCGGATGTTGAAGGCTGGGAAGAAGACATATTCCTTAAACTGCACAGGGATATCCATACGGATTTTAAAGGTTATGAGGATTTGGAATTGGAAGGCAGGGTAATAGCGATTGTGAGCAAAGGCCATACGGTGGACACCGGCAATACGGGAGACGAAGTGGTCGTTATTTTAGATAAGACTGTTTTTTACGGTGAGAGCGGGGGACAGGTGGGGGACATCGGCATCCTATATAACGAAACAACAAAAGCCATAGTGAATGATACTCAAAGGGGCCCCAATGACCAGATTCATCATTTTGTTAAGATAAAAGAAGGAGAGCTGCGTATAGGGGATACCGTGAAGGCACGGATAAATGCGGATACCAGGCAGAATATCGCTCGCAATCATACCGCCACACATATACTGCACAAGGCATTAAAAGAAGTGTTGGGAGAACATGTTCAGCAGGCGGGGTCACTGGTGGCTCCCGACAGGTTGAGGTTTGACTTCACTCATTTTGAAGGCCTGACAGAGGAGCAAATTGAGGAAATTCAGAAAAAAGCCAATGAACAGATATTGAGCGGACTGAGTATAAGCGCCTTTGAAACGTCTATGGAGGAAGCCCAGGATATGGGTGCGGAGGCCCTGTTTGGCGAAAAATACGGTGATGTGGTCAGGGTTGTCAAGGTCGGGGATTACAGCACGGAATTGTGCGGAGGTACGCATGTGGACAACAGCGGCGAGATAGGTATGCTGATCATATTGAACGAAGGCGGGGTAGCTGCCGGAGTGAGAAGAATTGAAGCCATCACTGGTGTTGAGGCATATAAGCATGTACAGAAAAATCAACAGCTCATAACTCAGATGGCGGATACATTGAAGACCCAAACCTCAAATGTGCTCCAACGTGTCGATGAATTGCTCGATGAGGTAAAGGAGAAGGACAGAGAATTAAATAAACTGAAGAGCCAATTAGCCAGCGGTTCCACCGATGATATTCTGAATAAAATGGAATCTATCGACGGCGTAAATATAATAATTCAATCCGTAGATGATCAGGGGATGGATGATTTAAGAAAAATAGGGGATGTTTTAAAAGAAAAGATAGGTTCCGGAGTGATAGTATTAGCATCCGGCAAGAACGGCAAGGTCAACTTCATCGCCACAGCCACAAAGGATGTTTTAGCCAAAGGAGTCCATTGCGGTAATTTAATCAAAGAAGTCGCTAAAATTGCCGGAGGCGGAGGCGGAGGGCGGCCGGATATGGCACAGGCAGGCGGAAAAAATCCCGATAAAATCGAAGATGCCTTGGCTGCCGCAAAAGAGATATTAAAAGAGCAATTAAATAGCTAGGTTATAAAATTCAATATAAAAATACACGTTCATACTAGTTTCAAATATGAATAATTCCTACAGCTTATTCCAATGAAAAATACTACAATCTGCGAACTTGCTTCGCTTCGGACATGCAGATTGCTTCACGTATTTTTCATCTTCATTCGCTGGGAATTATAATCATATTCTCAAATGTATTCACTTTGTATTTTATATTGAATTTTTAGAAGTCTTGTTGCTTTTTGAAATATTTGATATACAAGGTAAACTATTTTTGGAACTTTGCAATGTCAATCAATAGTTTAAAAACAATAAAGAATATTGTTTAATATAAACAGCACAATATGATAAAATAGTATTAAATAAATGGGGGGAGGAGCATAATCATGCCGGACAAAGATAATTTTACAATGGAATTTGATTTAGATAAAGAGAAAGAACAAAAGGCGAGAAATATAATTTTGAATGTATACAAAGCCTTGCAGGAGAAAGGATATAATCCCACAAATCAATTCATCGGTTATATTCTATCCGGGGACCCTACCTATATCACAAGCCATAATAATGCCAGGACACTGATCAGGCAGATTGAAAGGGACGAATTGCTGGAAGAGCTGTTAAAAACGTACCTGAACAAGGAGTAGGTGGTTAAAAATTGGACACAAAAGCGATGCGCTTTATTTTAATATCGATTTTAGCGATTATACTGGTGACGAATGTGAGTTACGGACTGGAAACTCAACCCTTCGAATGTGACGATATTAAAGTGATAATGGTTATAATCAATCGAATAGATTTCAACGATTTAGAAGGAATGCCCCATGTAAGAGAGTTGATGGATAAGAGTTCGATTGCTTTGATGAATACCAGAGCCTCAGGCAATAACAGCGAATTTAAATCATATGCCACCATAGGTTGGGGTACGAGAGCGGATGCTTCCCATGACACATCCTTTTTTCATAGGATTGATGATAATGTGGCTTCCATATATGAGAGGCGCACCGGGAAAAAAACACTTGAAAATGGAATTGTTAATTTAGATATTAATAAATTGATCACCCGGAACTTAAAGGGAGAGTACGGCTCCGTACCCGGGATTTTAGGTAAAATTCTAAAGGAAAATGGATATAAAACCGCTTTGATAGGCAAAGGGGATACCAACGATATTCCGTTGACCCAGGCCGGGCTGATAGCTATGGATTCGGATGGATACATACACTCCGGTGATATAAGCGATAATATGCTTGAAAAAGATGGCACCAGGCCTTTTGGATTGAAGACCGACTATAAAGCGCTGCTGGACAGACTTGAAGAGGAGTACCGGAATTCAGATTTTATCGTGATCGAAACCGGGGATACCATGAGATTGGAAAGATATAGAGATAATATGTATCCGGAGGTCTACGAGGACCAAAAAGTAAATATATTAAATGAGATAGATGATTTTATCTCCCATATTATTGAAAACTTTGATGGTAAAAATACTAAACTCATGATTGTCACCCCATACCCCTCGGATATTGCGGCGAGCGGGGGCGATAGGCTGACCCCCCTCATCATTTACGAAGGTGATGCCGCAGGCCGGGTTCTTTATTCAGGGACCACCAGGAGGGATGGAGTTGTAGGTAATGTGGATGTAGGCCCCACTGTTTTATCTTATTTTGATTTGACTACCGATAAAATGACGGGAAAGGTGCTGCAATCGATTCCGCAGCAAGATAATTTAGGTTATATACATAGTTTAAACAAGAGGATAGTCAACACATCTACCCAGAGATACAGGGTCTTATACAGTTTTGCCGTATACCAGATAATCACCTCTGTTTTGGCATTGATACTGATAATGCCTAAGAAAACCTTGTCTGTTAAATGGTATAAATATATATCATTGGCCTTGATAGGAAATATAGTTGTTCCGCTCACTCTATTGTTGATGCCTTTATTCGGTGCAACAAACATTATCATTACATATCTATTATTACTGGCAATCACTATAATCATAATATGTGCGGTTTATATGATATCCGGGGGCAATTCATTGAATATGCTTCTATATACCATGGCCTTATTGGTATTGGGATTATTATTTGATATCGTCAGCGGCCAAAATTTAATCAAAAATTCCCTGTTGGGGTATGATCCGATAATAGGTGCCAGATATTACGGAATAGGCAATGAATATATGGGAATACTTATCGGAGCTGTTTTGGTGCTTACTACCGTATTGATGGAGAAATACCGTGTAAATAAATATGTACCTATAATATTTTACGGGCTTGTTATTATCATTGTCGGGTTTCCAAGGTTCGGAGCCAATGTAGGCGGAACAATCACAGCGGTATTCGCATTTTTATTTGTATCTATAAGATTATTAGGAAAGAAAATTGATTTTAAAAAATTGATATACATAGGTTTGGCTGCAATATTTGCTGTGGGGCTGATGGCATTGATCGATTTATTCATCATTGAAAGCAAATCCCATTTGGCAGGGGCGATAAATCAGATTATCTCAAACGGTCCCATCGTGATATACCAAATTGTGACCCGAAAAATTTCCATGAATTTACGGCTCATAGGTTCAACCATTTGGAGCAAGGTGCTGTTGAGTGCAATCGCTGTATTGGGCATACTTTTTTATAAACCTGTCGGCTTGATCAGAAAAATATCTACAAAATATCCTAAATTAGCCATAGGTTGGAGCGGGATTATCGTAGCCTGCGCCGTCGGTTTTGCGGTCAATGATTCCGGTATAGTGATGGCAGCCACAAGCATAATATTTCTAACATCGACCATATTATATTTAATAATTAAAGAGATAAGCAATTAGAAATTTTCAAAATCCTGTTATACTGTAAAACCTGCGCGGACTGAAAAAGTGTTGGAAATGTCATACTGTAAAACCTGTGAGGACTGTATCCCCGGCTTTATGTGTCATTCTGAGATAAACAGAATTAACGGTGCTTACGAAGAATCTCGTGTTTATAAAACCTACGGGGACTGTACCTTTGGAAAAATGTCATACTGTAAAACCTGCGGGGACTGTACCCTTGGATAGTCTTTCTTAGCCAAGGTGACTGTACCCCTGGTTTTGAGTATTCAAAACAATCATAGTATTAACAGAACCTACGAAGGATCTCATGTTTATTATATTGGAGTGATTATTATGGAAAAAAGAAAATTAGGAAACACAAATATAGAAGTTTCAAGGCTGTGTTTCGGAACCCTGACCATGAGCCCCCTGCAGGCAAATAAAAGCCCTGAAGAGGGCGGGGACTTATTACTATACGGTTTCGAAAAAGGCATAAACTTCATAGACACTGCGGAATTATACGGAACTTATAAACATATAGCACATGCATTAAAGTATTCGGACAGGAGTAAAGTTGTGATTGCTACAAAATCCTATGCACATTCAAGGAAAACCGCCGAAAACAGTTTAAAAAAAGCCTTAAAAGAGATGAATATAGATTATGTGGACATTTTTTTATTGCATGAACAGGAGAGCGAGCACACCATACGAGGGCATTATAAAGCCATGGAATATTTTCTGGAGATGAAAGAAAAAGGATATATCCGAAATGTCGGTTTATCCACCCATGCCGTTGATGCGGTGAGAGGTGCTCTGAAATATAAGGAGCTGGAAATCATACATCCCCTGATCAATATAAACGGGCTGGGAATACAGGGCGGAACAGTAGACGATATGGTTTCCGCACTCAATGATGCTCACAATTTAGGGAAGGGCATATACGGAATGAAGCCCCTAGGCGGGGGCAATCTACTGAAAAATTTTCAGCAGTGCTTCGATTTTGTATTAAATCTTCCCGTATTGGATTCCATCGCCGTGGGAATGCAGAGCAGGGAAGAGATAGATGTGAATGTGGCTATATTCGAAGGAAAGAAAATAAACGAATCATCATTGGAGAAGATCAAAGCCAAAGAAAGAAAATTGCTCATATCCCAATGGTGCCGTGGTTGTGGTATATGTGTGGAGCGCTGCGGTCAAAATGCACTTCGGATGGTCGATAGCAAGGCCGTGGTAGATCATAGTAAATGCATATTATGCGGTTATTGTTCCGAGGCCTGTCCTCATTTTTGTATAAAGGTGATTTAAGAATGCGTTATATTATACTTGAACGAGGCCTTGGACAACAAAGACATGTCTGCCAAACTTAACTTAATGCATTTGTTTTGTATAGTGTTCAGGATTATCAGAGTTTTAAACTGTCATGAAAACATGATTTATAAATATTTTAGACATATCGGATTAGATTCTAAATGAGAGGGGTATATACGTGCCAAGAATTATGGGCCTGGATGTAGGAGATAAAACTATAGGTGTGGCTTTAAGCGACCCGTTGGGTTGGACTGCGCAGGGTTTAAAAACCGTACAGAGGACCGGAATAAAAAAGGATTTGCAGAAACTTGGGGAAATCATCAAGGAATATGATGTGAAAAAAATCGTTGTAGGATTGCCTAAAAATATGGATGGGACGATAGGGCCTCAATGCCAAAAGGTATTGGAATTTAACGAAAGGTTAGGCAAAAGGTTCAGTGATATAGAAATCATCCAATGGGATGAGAGATTGACCACCGTGGCTGCAGAAAGAACCTTGATAGAAGCGGATGTAAGCAGAAAAAAGCGAAAAGAAGTGATCGATAAAATTGCTGCCGTGCATATTTTGCAGGGATATCTGGACAGAATAAGCAAGTAATAGGGCTTTGTTTTATAGAAAAGTAGTATTTTTTATATATGTTTGGCAATAATACGACTATGGTAATGATAGCCAATGAAAGATGCAAGATGATTATGACAGCTCAAAGGATACCAAATATGATACGGCCATGGTAATGATAATCAAGGAAAGGGGTATATGATAATGGAGGAAAAAGAAAACATAATCACATTGATAGACGAGGAAGGGCAGGAAGAGGATTTTGAAGTGATAGTAACATTTGAAACAAAAGGAAATGAATATGCAATTTTGACGGAAATAGATTCGGATGAAGACTCGGATGCCTATGCCTTTAAAATTGTATATGATGATGAGGAAAAGGACGAATATTCACTGATCTCCGTCGAGGATGATGAGGAATATGAAGATGTGGTAGCTGCATATGAAACGCTGATGGGTGAGGATATATAGGAAGCTGATTTATTGCATTTGAGAAAGCATGACTGTCTTATCAGTTTATGATAACGACAGAATATAGAGATAGTACCTAGTAGGGGCAGACCCGTGTGTCTGCCCACAAAAAGAATATATATTTTAAATTTAAAAAGCGGCCCGGCTGCTTTTTATTATGCTTATTATCGACGCCATCTTGAATTTTGTCGTCCTGAAACGGACAGTATGTATTTGACCCGTGAAGAATCTAAAAGCGAAATTCTTCGCTTTGTCCAGAATGACAGCCAGACCATGTGGGATTCCTTGCCCGCGTTCAGAGTGATATCTTAGATTTTCTCATCCTGAGACGGACAGTATGTATTTGACCCGTGAAGAATCTAAAAGCGAGATTCTTCGCTTTGCTCAGAATAACAGCCAGGCCATGTGGGATTCCTTGCCCGCGTTCAGAGTGATATCTCAGATTTTCTCATCCTGAGATGGACAGTATGTATTTGACCCACGAAGGATCCCTACTTAAAAATAATGCCTTTGTTTATCGTGATATAGATGGGCAATTTAGTTGTTTTTTTGAGGTTGACAATCCCACATTTTTTTACTATAATATTACTTGAAAAACATTATTATTTGAGAAATGAAGGTGAAAAAATGGAAAAGCTGGCAGACTCATTAAAGGGAAAGCTGAAGGACGAAGGGTATAAACTGACTCCTCAGCGAAGAGCCATATTGGATACAATTATTGAAAATCAAGGCAAACATTTAAATACCGAAGAAATTTATAATCTCGTTAAAGAAAAATGCCCGGAAATCGGGCTGGCAACCGTGTACAGAACATTGCAATTATTAGATGATATGTCTATGATTTCAGGATTAAATATAGATGACGGATGCATGAGATATGAGTTAAATTCTAATGAGAATGAACATCAGCACCATCACCTTATCTGTGAAGTTTGTAATGATATAATAGAAGTAGAGCTTGATTTGTTGGGATACTTAGAGAAGGAAATAGAAAAAGAATATAATTTTATTATCAAAGACCGTAAAGTTAAATTTTTTGGAATCTGTTCTAAATGCCAATAGTCTTGTAGAATTTCTACAAGACTTTTCTATGCCCCCCTTCTGTATATAATATATAATTTTTAATATCCGGGAAAAAATATATAAATATAGTATGAAAACGATTATTTTTCCTCACCCAATAATATAGATTTTATATTTATGATATATATGATAAAATATATTGGACTTAATATGTGCGGATTATTAATATATTAAAGTTAGAACAAACAAACGGAGAAGAACAATGCAAAAGGAGAGATAATATTGACGAAAAAGGAAACAACGATTAAAATCATACCTCTGGGGGGTTTGAGCGAAATCGGAAGAAATATCACCGCAATCAAATACAAAGACGAAATACTGGTTGTTGATTGCGGCCTGAGTTTCCCGGAGGATGATATGTTGGGAATTGATATAGTCATTCCGGACATATCATATTTAATCAAAAATAAGGAGAAGGTAAAGGGGATAGTACTGACCCACGGACATGAGGACCACATCGGTGCGCTTCCCTATGTCCTTAAGAAGCTAAATGTTCCGGTGTACGGCACCAGGTTAACACTGGGATTGGTAGAGATTAAACTCAAAGAACATAGGCTCGATACGTCGAATTTACACAGGGTAGAGCCCGGCCAAACGATTAAACTGGGCGAATTCGATGTAGAGTTTATCCGTACCAGCCACAGTATACCGGATTCCTGTGCTATAGCCATCCATACCGAATTGGGTGTGATTTTCCATACGGGAGATTTTAAAATAGATTTTACACCTATTGACGGCCAGGTAATCGACCTGCATCGTATAGCCGAGCTGGGGCAGAAGGGAGTCTTGGTGATGATGGCGGACAGCACAAATGTGGAGCGGCCGGGCGCCACTATGTCGGAGCGAAGCGTAGGCGAGACCTTCGAAAGTATTTTTAGAAATACTAAACAGCGTATCATCGTCGCTACATTTGCCTCCAACGTCCATAGGGTACAGCAGGTGCTGAATGCCGCATACAAATATGACAGAAAAGTAGTTGTATCCGGCAGGAGCATGGTAAATGTTATAGCCGTTGCCAGCGAGCTTGGAGCCCTGAATGTGATAGACGGTTTGATAATCGATGTAAATGAGATGGACAAATATGAAGACCATGAAATTCTGATTCTGACCACCGGCAGTCAAGGCGAGTCCATGGCTGCATTATCAAGGATGGCGAGCTCGGAACATAGGAAATTGGACATACAAGACGGGGATTTAGTTGTCTTTTCGGCTACCCCGATTCCGGGCAACGAAAAATCTGTCACCCGGGTGATCAACCAATTATTCGAAAAAGGAGCCGAGGTCATTTATGAGAGTTTGGCGGACGTTCATGTCTCCGGCCACGCCTGCCAGGAAGAGCTAAAGCTGATTCATATACTGGCAAAACCTAAGTACTTTATACCGGTTCACGGGGAGTACAGACATTTGAAACGGCACGGGAAACTGGCCGAAGATTTGGGTATGCCGAAGGAAAACATATTTATAGGAGAAAACGGTACTGTTTTTGAATTCGGGAACGATTACGGAAAGATATGCGGCAATATACAGGCGGGAAGGATATTAGTGGACGGATTGGGGGTGGGAGACGTAGGAAACATCGTTCTCAGAGACCGCAAGCATCTTGCGGAGGATGGGCTCATGATAATAGTCGTCACCATCACAAAAGAAAATGGAAATGTTGTTGCAGGGCCGGATATTATTTCAAGAGGGTTTGTTTATGTGAGAGAATCTGAAGATTTGATGGACGAAGCCCGAGAAGTAGTGCGAGGGGTCCTTGATGACTGTGAACAGCAGAAGATCAGAGAATGGTCCCTGTTGAAGAGTTCCATAAGAGACAAGCTGAGAGACTTTTTATTTCAAAAGACAAAACGCAGGCCTATGATACTTCCTATTATAATGGAAGTTTAGAGGTAATTTGCAGCAATAACCTAATCTAACAAAATCCTACTGTTTTTTGAAAATTGATATTTCAAAGCGTAGGATTTTGGCTTGTTATAGAGAAGGGTTGTAAAGAAGGGCTTATAAAAAAGGATTGTTAAAGTAGGTTATTATAATATTCATTTATCATGTTCGTTTTAGGATGGCAAAACCAAAAGGTGCCATGTAGATGTCATTCTGAATGTAAATGAAGAATCTCGTTTTAAAACCTTCGAAAAGGAAGAAGAGATTCTTAAAAGAAGGGATTGGCTTAATTTGAGCAACATAAATTTGACATTCATAGAGGAATATATAAGAGATGTCTTGCCGAAGAATAAAGGCCCTCTGCGAGAGATAGAGATCTATGCGGCTGAAAATCATATACCCATAGTTCATAAAGAGGTTGGAGTCCTATTGCAGGTGCTTACAAAAATTTCAGGAGCAAAAAAAGTCCTGGAGATAGGAACAGCCATAGCATATTCGGCACTGTTATTCAGCGAAGTCATGGGAGAGGCCGGGCATATAACCACGATTGAGAGAGATAAAAGAATGATTCCCTTAGCTAAAGAGAACATACAAAAAGCAGGTAAGACTAAGAACATTCGCATCATAGAAGGCGATGCCACCGAAGTCATAAAGCAGCTAAAAGAAAAATACGATTTGATTTTTCTGGACGGAGCCAAGGGGCATTATAAATACTTGCTCAAAGAGAGCATCGATTTGCTCAACCCGGGCGGGATACTCATATCGGACAATATTTTATACAAGGGAATGGTTGCCACGGACAAACTGGTGGTGCGCAGGCAGAGGACCATTGTAAACAGAATGCGGGAATATCTGCGATATATATGCAATCATCCGCAGCTGAATACCAGCATCATACCCATAGGCGACGGATTGGCTATCAGCTATAAAAAACAGGGATAATATAAGATTAAAAAACCGAGATTCTTCGCTGTGCTCATAATGACATTCACGTCATCCTGAGACGGACAGAATAAACAGTGTCCCCGAAGGATCCCGGATTTGTCATCCTGAAAACCTGCGGGGACTGTCCCTGCTAGGTAGTCTTTTTTAGCCAGAGGGACTGTCCACCTGGTTTTCCGAGATCAATATGAATGTGTATTTTATATTAAATTTCTAGAAATTTTATTACATTACAGATATTTTAGATAGGTCAAGTCATAAGGAGAGGAAACTGAATGAAAAAAGTAGAATTGCTGGCTCCAGCGGGCGATTTAGAGAGGTTAAAAATAGCAATCATGTATGGAGCCGATGCGGTATATATAGGCGGTCAGATATTCGGTCTCAGAGCCGCCGCAAAAAATTTCACCTTGGAAGAACTGAAAGAAGGCGTACAATATGCCCATGAGAGGGGAGTAAAGGTATATATCACGGCTAATATTATTCCCCATAACGAGGACCTTAAAAATCTTCCCGAATACCTGAAAACCATTCACGAAATAGGAGTGGACGCCGTAATCGTTTCCGATCCGGGCACATTCACTATAATAAAAGAGACCATTCCGGATATGGAAATTCATATAAGCACACAGGCAAACAACACAAACTATATGACAGTAAAATTCTGGGGTGATTTAGGAGCAAGTAGAGTAATACTTGCCCGCGAACTCAGCCTTGAGGAAATCAAGGAGATAAGGGAAAATGTGTCGGATAATATAGGACTGGAAACCTTTGTGCACGGCGCCATGTGTATGTCCTATTCGGGCAGATGCCTGTTGAGCAACTACATGACGGGCCGCGATGCCAACAGGGGCGAATGTGCCCAGCCCTGCAGATGGAAATACAACCTGGTGGAAGAAAAGCGCCCCGGTGAATATATACAGGTGATTGAAGACGAAAAAGGGACATACTTCATGAATTCAAAGGATTTATGCATGATAGAATATATTCCGGAAATGATAGAATCCGGCATCACAAGCTTAAAAATAGAAGGCAGGATGAAAACTACCTATTATGTGGCAATGGTTGTCAAGGCTTACAGATTGGCAATAGACCATTATTATAAAGATCCTCAGAATTGGCAGTTTAATCCTGAATGGATGGAAGAGTTAAAAAAAGCAAGCCACAGGGATTTCACCACGGGATTTTATTTTAACAAACCGGGCCCCGATGATCATCATTATGACAACAGGTCATATGTGAGAGATTACAGTTTTATAGGCTTGGTCAAAGATTATGATACATCTGCCGGGATAGCAACCATAGAGCAGCGCAACCGATTTTTCCTTGGGGACGATATCGAAATCATCGGGCCAAGGGAAGAGATGGCCATGACAATCACCGAAATGTGGGATGAGGATATGAATCCCATCGAGGTAGCACCCCATCCACAGCAGATTATAAAGATCAAGATGAAAACACCCGTTAAGGAGAATTACATCCTGATAAAGAAAATAAAATAGGTCAACATACTAAAAAGCAACTGAAGAAGGCTTTAAATTTTGCAATGCCATGAAAATCGAAAGCATTGTTATGAACATAAGAGGTCATTGGAAAAGTCTCGAATATGTCATTCTGAACGCCAGTGAAGAATCTCGTTTTTAAGCCTTTAGATAAATTACTGCAATATTAGTTTATCGTAATGTAAATAAGACATGTAGTTATAGCGGTTCAATATATTGTGTATACCTCCTGTAATTTTGGTTAAAATACTAAAAAACACAGGGGGTTTTTTTATGTCAAGATTAGAGCGCAAGAAAAAAAATAACACGATCGGCAGAAGAAGATTATTATTCATGAGGAATATATCTTTTTTTATTTTATTTCTTCTGATTATCCGGCTGTTCTATATACAGGTGATCGGACGCGATTTCTACAATGCGGAGGTGATGAAACAGAGACAGATAAACATACCCGTAAGCAGCGGCAGGGGGATAATATATGACAGGAACTTTATTCGTTTGACCGACCGTACCCAACAGAAGGCGGTGGTTATCTTTCCCCAAAACTTTGTTGTAAATGAAAACAATATTTTGCTGCTGCAGGATATCACCGGAAAACCCTACGATGAATTGTTCAACAAGATCAAAAATTCCAAATCTGTTTTGGAGATTCCCCTGATAAAAGAGTTGGACTGGGATGATAAAAACATCATAAATACCGGGGGTTTATTTATAATCGATAAAGCGCTTCGATATAACGAAAAGGGGCTCCTGAGCCATGTGATAGGCTATGTAAATCAGGTGGACCTGAAGGGAATGGCGGGCATTGAAGGCGCATTGGATGGGGTCTTGACGGAGAATTCAAGCAAATCATTAATAGCCATTCTGGACGGCAGAAAGAGATTTTTACCGGGGGAAGGTTATACAGTTGTCAGCAGTATCAAAAAGAATCAGAATCTAAGATTGACCATAGATTATAATATTCAAAAGATAATTGAAGATGCCATGGATGAGAGGGGATGGGAAGGTGCCGTCATAGTTTCCGATATACGCACAGGGGAAATACTTGCAATGGCCAGCAGGCCGAACTTTAATCCCGACAATATATCAGAGCATTTGAAGAGCAAGGGTGACGAATTATACAATAAGGCGATGCAGCTAGCCTTTCCACCGGGCTCCATATTTAAGATAGTTGTGGCAGCGGAAGCTCTCAGGCAGGATTCCTCCTATGCAGACGAGATTTTTCATTGCGACGGTTATGAGGTTGTAGGGGATTTGGAAATCAAATGTTCATCCTACGAAAAGGGCGGGCACGGGGAGATAACGATGGAGGAGGCATTTGCAAAATCGTGCAATTGTGCATTCATTCAGCTTGCAGAAAAACTTGGGGCGGAAAATATTATAACCATGTCGGAAGACTTGGGTTTCAACAATATTGTGGATATAGGGCTGGCGGAAGAAGACTCGGGCAATCTTCCTAAAGGGGACAGCCTGCTGGGGCCGGCCTACGGGAATATAGCCATAGGCCAGGGTGAAATTTTGGTGACTCCCCTACAGGTAAATCAATTGACTCAGCTGATAGCAAATAACGGGCTAAAAAAGCCCTTATATATCGTCAAAGATATAGTCGACAACAATTATGCTACCTTAAAACCGGCAAGTATAAAGGAAGAAGAACAGGTGATGGATCCCGGGGCAGCCGAGCAAATAAAATCCTGGATGGAAAAGGTGATGACAGAGGGAACAGGGCAGCAGGCAAAGGAAATGTCCGATATTACCGCCGGAAAGACCGGTTCCGCAGAAGCGGCGGAAAAAGGAGAAAAAGTGGTACATGCATGGTTTACAGGCTATTATCCGTCGAAAGAACCCAAATATGCAATCACAGTCTTTATACAGAAGGGAAACTCCGGCGGAGGTGTTGCCGTTCCCGTGTTTGCGAAGATAGTAAAAGGGATGATGAACAAGGGATTCAGATAGAATAAATCAAATAATTTCATAGGTACATGCACATATGTAGCATCTCAGTCATATTATTTAGAATGACCTACTATTTAGCTTTTTAAGGGGGGAGATTTTACATGTGGGCGGTACTTTTAGATTTATTTCCCATCTCATTGACACCGGTAATATTTTTACTGGCATATGTCTCCGGCAGCACATCCTTTCCTCAACCGTTGACACCGGAGGAAGAGGCACTATATTTGGAGAGATATGAACAGGGCGATGAAGAGGCCAGAAATATATTGGTTGAAAGAAATTTACGATTAGTAGCTCATATTGTAAAAAAATATTCTAATGCCTGGCGTGATGTGGATGATCTGATATCCATAGGCACCATAGGGTTGATCAAAGGAATATCAACATTTGATAGAAAAAAAGGAACAAGATTAGCGACATATGCGGCCAGATGTATAGAAAACGAAATTTTAATGACCATAAGGTCGAATAAAAAAACAAAGGCGGAAGTATCATTACAGGACATCATAGGTATAGATAAAGAAGGTAATGAGATTTCATTGATCGATATATTAGGAACCGACCCGGACGAAGTGATAAACCAGGTGGAGTTAAAAATGCAGATCAAAAAACTGTATCACAAAATAGCAGACGTATTAAAAGCGAGGGAAAGAACTGTGATAGAACTCAGGTACGGAATCTGCAACGGCAGCACCAGGACCCAGCGCGAGATAGCCAAAATGTTGGGGATTTCGAGGTCATATGTATCTAGGATTGAAAAGAGGGCAATAAAAAAATTGAATAAAGCGTTCAATATGAACAGTTAAAGGTCCGTAAGGGCCTTTAATTATTTATGATATATATCATATCAAACCTTATCACACATGATAAAAATCAAATAACCTAAACCCTAAATAATCTGTTTTGCCATTCCAGAATATTTGGCATAAACGGCACCTACGAAAAATCCGTTTTTTCATTCTGAGACGTTCAGTATATGCAGTCGAACATTACAAATTTGTTTACTCCCTCTGGTCGTACAAATTTGATGTTCGTTGCGTTTGACCTACCAACGATTTGCCTTGCAGGTCCAAAGCTATGTAATTCTATTTTTCACCTTAAAGTGAAAATACTAGAATTATAGGCTTTGGGAAATCGGGTTAGGGCATAAAACGGCACTCACGAAGAATCTAAAAACAGGATTTTTTATTTTGTCTATAATAACATAAACCATATATTTTAAATTTAATGATTTATAAATATAATTCCATTATGATATAATGAAAGAATAAATTGACAATGTGGTGCAATTGGACCAGGGAGGACATGTATAATGGAAGAAAAAATTAAGACCTTGGAAGATAAGATTGATTTACTTGAATGGAAAATGGAAATACTGCAAAAACATATTAAACTTGAAGGCATATCTGATATTATAATCAAATTGAATATAACCAGGAGCCAATTTTCGCAAATACATAGTGTTATACGAAAATATGCCGGAGGATATAAAGAGATATGGGACGACAGTAAAAAAAGGCGTGATTTTGAAAAAGAATTTGCGGAGATTAACGGTGCGTTCAAAACAAATACACAGGCGGTTGCCGAAATATTAAAAGAAATTACCAAGGAGGTAAACTGCCCCAATTATAAACTCTTATTCGTACGCCTATACGGGCGAATGCCGGAATACGAAGGTATCTTTTCGGAAATAGGGATATAAAGCAGTTGATAGTTAATAGTTAATAGTTAAAGGCGAAAAACCAAATTGTAATTATTAACTATAACCTATAAACTATCAACTATTAGCTATAGACAGGAAAATCCCTATTAGAGGATTGTGTAGAAATTATCAAAATATTAATAAGCATAATTAAAACAAGCAGAAATAATGGGTAATGTGAGAACTATTAACTATTAACTATAAAATAAAGGTGAGAGATATATGCTGAAGCTGTTAACCCCGGATCTACATATAGAATCGGTTTTTAAACTGGACTTAGAAAAACTTAAAAAAAATGATATAGAAGGATTGATTATAGATATAGACAATACATTGGTATCCTGGGATATCAAATATATCACCGAAAGAGCAAAACAGTGGCTGTTAGATTTAGAAAAAGAGGGGTTTAAGGTATGCCTGGTTTCCAACAACACAAAAGACCGTGTTGTTGTTTTCAACGAAGAATTAAAATTGCCCGCAATACACAGAGCCTTAAAGCCCAGAACGGGCGCCTTTAAAAAGGCAATGAAAATCCTAGGCACAACGGCGGAAAATACGGCTGTCATAGGAGATCAAATCTTCACAGACGTATTGGGCGGAAACCGCATAGGGCTCTTCACAGTGTTGGTGGTTCCCATAGTGGGTAAAGAATTTTGGTGGACGACCTTTATGAGAAAGATTGAAAGGCATATATTGAAGATAATCTTAAAAGGCAAAAAAGGAGACGTATAGAAAAAGTAGAACAAAAAAGACAAACAAAGAATAAAACCGTACTTTACAAGATGTACGGTTTTTTTATTTCCAGTATATATTGATTATGTAAAACATGATATAATATGGTTATGTTATAAAATTCTGGGTATGAAAACCTTGAAATATATAATATAATGAGGTATGCGTACAAAATATATATTTACAAAATAAGAATAATCAAATAATTAGACAAAATAACCGAAAAATAGAATATAATAAATGTAAATTTTGTAAAATATTATTCTATTTTAAAAGGAGATTACTGTTTCATGTAGAATATAGTCTGAAACAGCAAAAACAAATATATAACCAAATCTCCCATGGTATAAAAAAGAGGGATCATATGGACAAAGAGACAAAACGGTTAGGAAAATTATTACTGGAAAGCGGGCTTATCACGGAAGATCAATTGGAATATGTCCTGGAAATACAAAAATCCACAGATAAGAAAGTAGGAGAAATATTTATAGAGGAAGGGCTTGTAAGTGAAGATAAAATTATAGAGGTATTAGAGTTTCAATTTGGAATTCCGCATATAAACTTAAATAAATATTTTATAGACCCTGAGATTCCTAGATTGATAGGCGAAAAAATGGCCAGAAGGTATACACTGATTCCGGTTAAAAGGGATGGAGAAAGGCTAATCGTCGCAATGGAGGATCCGCTGGATATCTTTGCAATAGACGATGTTAAAATAACAACAGGCCTTGAAGTTGTTCCACTATTGTCCACCAAACAGGGAATATTGGATGCTATAGATCAACATTACGAGACGGAAAGTGTGGAGAGGGCACTAGCCGAATTCAGGCGAAATTATCAGGTGGAAATCATAGACGATATAGACAATGATATCCTGAACGAAATCAGCAATGCCCCCGTAGTAAAACTGGTCAACTCGATAATCAGGCAGGCTGTTAAAATGAAGGCTAGCGATATACATATAGAACCTTTTGAAAAAATTATAAAGGTAAGATTTAGGATAGACGGGGACCTTCAGGAGATTATGACACCTGCAAAAGCAACCCATTCCGCCATAATCACGAGAATTAAAATTATCAGCAAAATGGATATAGCAGAGAAAAGAGTGCCTCAGGACGGACGGGTTGAAATGAATATCGAAGGCAGGGAAATTGACCTGCGCATGTCGGTTTTACCCACGGTACACGGCGAAAAAGTAGTTATGCGTATATTGGATAGGAGCAGCTTTCTGTTTACAAAACAGCAGCTTGGATTTACGGAAGAGGACCTAACTATATTCGATAAAATTATAAGGAGCCCAAACGGTATTATTTTGGTCACCGGCCCCACCGGCAGCGGTAAAACCACAACATTATATGCGGTCCTGAGAGAGTTAAACCAGGTAAGCAAAAATGTTATCACGGTGGAAGACCCGGTTGAATATCAGATGGATGGTGTAAACCAAGTGCAGGTGAACCTAAAAGCAGGGCTTACATTTGCCAACGGGCTCAGGTCGATTTTGCGGCAGGACCCGGATATCATAATGATAGGTGAGATCAGAGATAACGAGACAGCGCAGATTGCCGTGAGGGCAGCTATTACAGGACACCTGGTTTTGAGCACACTGCATACCAATGATACGGCATCATCGGTTACAAGGCTTATAAACATGGGTGTAGAACCCTATTTGGTCTCCTCATCCGTAGTAGGAATAACCGCCCAGAGATTGGTAAAAAGGATATGCGATAACTGTAGAACCGGCTATGCTGCGGATATATTGGATAAAAAAGCGCTTCAGATGGAAGACACCGATGAAATTACAATATATAAGGGCGAGGGCTGTAATGCTTGCAATGATACGGGATATAAGGGTAGAACAGCTATTCATGAAATACTGCCCATAACCAAGGAAATAAGATTATTGATAGATGAGAGTGCGAGTGTGGATAGTATCAGGGAAGAAGCCAAAAGGCAAAACCTTATCTCCTTGAGTGAGAACTGCGCTCAATTAGTAAAAGAAGGAATTACAACTATAGATGAATTATTGCGAATAACTTATTCGGTTTAGATTAGGAGGAAAAAAATGAGCCTTATAGAACTTGCCGAAGAAACAATAAAACAAGATGCGTCGGACCTGCATCTCACGGTCGGTGTTCCGCCCATTCTCAGAATATATGGTAAAATACATCAGATGGGCCTTCCCGTTTTAGAACCGGAAGACACTATTAAATTCGTAAAACAGGCTTTAAGTGAAAAACAGATGAAAATCTTAGATGAAAAAGGGGAGATAGATACTTCCTTTTCAAGCCCCGGCCGGGGCAGGTTCCGTGTAAATGCATATAAACAGCGGGGAAGCTATGGAATGGCACTGCGGGCAGTAGGATTAAGAATTCCAACCATGGAGGAGTTGGGGATTCCGCCCATTGTCGAAGAACTGGCAAGGAAACCAAGAGGTCTGATATTGGTAACGGGGCCTACGGGAAGCGGTAAATCTACCACCTTGGCCGCCGTGATAGACCAGATAAACAGGGAAAAAACCTGTCACATATTGACACTGGAGGACCCTATCGAATATTTGCACAAACATAATAAGAGCATAGTCAACCAGAGGGAAATAGGCCATGACTCTCAGACCTTCTCCAATGCTTTAAGGGCATCCTTAAGGCAGGATCCGGATGTTATTCTGGTGGGAGAGATGAGAGATTTGGAGACTATAGGAATAGCCTTAACCGCCGCCGAAACAGGGCACCTGGTATTATCAACATTGCATACATTGGGAGCGGCGAAAACCATAGACAGGGTGATAGACGTGTTTCCTCCCCATCAACAGCGACAGGTCTGTGTTCAATTTTCCTCTGTTGTAGAAGGAATCATCTCCCAGCAATTACTACCTAGAGCAAATAATTTAGGGAGAGTAGCGGCATTTGAAATAATGACAGCCACACCTGCAATCAGGAATTTAATCAGGGAAGGAAAATCCCATCAGATACAGACGAGTATTCAAACGGGAATGAAATTCGGTATGCAGTCCATGGACAGTTCTTTATTAGATTTATATAAAAAAGGGGCAATAAGCCGAGAAATGGCTTTAAGCCAAGCGGTAGATATAGATTATGTCAGAAAATATTTATAAAAATATCGTTACCTTACAAAATATATTCCCATAAACAGGGGGTGAATCCTTGGCAACATATAAATACAAAGCAATTACAAACGAAGGTAAATCTTTAGAGGGTACATATAGCGCTAAAAATAGAGAAGAAGTAGTATTGATGTTGAGGGAAAATAAATACTACCCCATCGATATCAAGGAGTCCGATGAAGAAAAAGATATAAGAAACATCCGAGTCCTTGGTAAAGTGAAAGCAAAAGATATAGCGGTATTCTGCAGGCAATTTTATACCATGCTCAATGCGGGGATAACTCTGATAAACTGCCTGGATATTTTACGGCAGCAGACGGAGAACAAAAGATTAAAAGATGTAACCGAAAAGGTCTATGAAGATGTGCAAAAAGGATTGACATTTTCGGAGGCACTGAAAAATTATAAAAATGTATTTCCGGAACTATTGATAAATATGGTAGAGGCAGGAGAAGTGAGTGGTAACCTGGATACCATAATGGACAGAATGGCCGACCACTACGAAAAGGAATTCAAAATAAACAATAAAATCAAGGGTGCCATGGTTTACCCGATCATATTGAGTATAGTCGCCATAGGAGTAGTGATTTTCCTGCTGACATTCGTAATGCCTACATTTATGCAGATGTTTGAAGGAGGCGATACTCCGTTGCCGGCGCCTACAAGATTATTGCTTGCAATCAGCGATGCCTTAAAACAATATTGGTACTTATTCATAGGTGGGCTTGCTCTGATTGTAATCGGTACCGGACGATTGCTAAAAATAGAAAAAATAAGGCTTTGGGTAGATAGTATAAAGCTCAAGCTTCCGGTAATAAAGGGAATAACGGAAAAAATAGTCACATCCAGGTTTACAAGGACATTCTCCACCCTGTCTTCTAGCGGGATCCCCCTTTTGGAATCTTTGGAGATTGTTGCAAATGTGGTAGGGAATAAAATAGTCGGAAATAAACTGAATATAGCTAAAGAAGAGGTAAGAAAGGGCGTGACCCTATCCAAAACAATCAAAGATACCGACGTTTTTCCCGTTATGGTCACATCTATGATAGAGGTGGGAGAAGAATCCGGCTCTTTAGACGAAATATTGGAAAAAACAGCTGCCTTCTATGATGAGGAGTTAGAAGCGGCAATGCAGAAATTGACAACTATGATAGAACCGCTGATGATTGTGGTCATGGCGGTGGCGATCGGTTTTATAGTCATCGCAATGATATTACCTATGTTTGATATGTATAGTGCATTGGATATGTAGATATAAAATGTATTATGCATAAAGATAAATATTAAAACACTGAAGGGGGTGGGGGTGTACAGAAGGTATAGAGGGAATAGAAATTATCTTAAACTAAAAGATATCAAAAAGGAGGAAATGAAATGATTAAATTTTTTACAAAACGAATGAATAATGAAAAAGGGTTCACCCTTATTGAATTAGTTGTAGTAATTGCTATTTTGGGTATTCTAGTTGCTATTGCAATACCTAGATTAAGTGGTTTTACTGCAAATGCAGCTTCGAGGACAATACTTGCAGATATAAAAACTCTAGAAACTGCGGCGGTAGCATATGTGGCGGAAACTCCTACAGCATTTACGGATGTTACTCTTACAAATCTAAGTAGCTTCTTAGATGATGAGATTGTTACAAGATATGGTGGAGGAGCCGCAAAGATTTTTGATGTGGATGGAAAAGTTGTGGATTTAGCATCAGTAACAGTAGGAGGTAAGAACTTTAAATATACCGCATCAACTAAGGTGGTAGCACCAGTAGCACCATAGAACCAATCTAATTAGGGGAAACCTTGCCAGGAAGCCTACGAAATCGAAGGCAACCAAGCCTGTCACCTAACTTAATAACTCAATGCTGAAGACATGGGGACAGGTGTTGAACTGACCCTTGTCAAGTAGACAATTAATTTAATTAAAATATTATGCACATTTGGACAAGACAAGGGGACAGGTGAATTGTCTTATTTAACTTAAGAGAGAAATGGGGACAGGTACCTTTTCCCACCATATTTTTACAGCAACGGCCCCCGGTTTTCATTTTTCGAGGGGCATGGACGACAGTGTGAGACACTGATTTATAAAGCTATTTGAGTTTGACCAGCGGGAACAGGTTCTTATAACGGCCATACTTTTATAATGATGGTTTCCCGGATTTTGTTTGTGTAATATAAGGTATTGATTTATCAGGTTAATTTAAATTTATCTATAGGGAAGGGTTAGCCCTTTCCCTGTAGAATCTTTATTGTTTGACAAAACTATACTCATTTTTAGGCGTGTGTAATTTTCTGAAGCAATAAATGGAACAACAAACTGTTAAAGGATAAGTATTTGGGGTATATCATATCAAAAATAATTCAACCGGAAGTGTAAATATAGAAATCTCGTAATTGCAATAGTTTCAATAACGTACATTTAAAACAAGGTCGTTTATTATTGAATTTTGTGTAGATAGGAGGGTCTTATATGAGAAAATATTTATCGAACAATAATCGAAGGGGAGTGGCTTTAGTCCTAGTCATTGTAGTAATGACTGTTTTGATCGTATTAGGGTCAGTTGTATTGAGGATAGCTGTAGCTGAAAACAATTTTGCTGTTCGTCATGAGAATAAGCTTCAAGCGTATTATCTTGCCAGGTCCGGAGCACTATCTGTAGCTGAATATATGGTGAGGGATGCTGAAAACGATGCTCACGAATTAGTTGATGAGACTTCAGAATGGAATGAACAGATTGGTGATGGAAAGTTTAGGGTCGAAACCAAAAATGTTCCATCGAGCAGTGATATTGATATAATTTCAACAGGAGAATACCGAGGTATTCAGCAGCAAGCAAAAATAAGGATAACAGGATCTTCAACCGGGATTGGAAGTATACTCCAATATGCTGTTGCTGCAGTAAATGACATAAGTGTAGGTGATAATGGTAACAAACTAGAAATAGAAGGTTCAATTGCAACTAAATACGGGGTGATAAACCTTGACAAAGGTACCAGTGGACCTCAAATTACGGATTCTAATTTAAATTTTCCACCTATTGAATTGCCGCCTGACAGAAGTCCGGCAGTAGCTTATGATCTGAATCTTGGAAAATTAAATTTACAACAGGGCTCATCTGCTCCAATAGTTAACACAACAAGCTCAAACCCAACATATATTTACACAAAAGGAATTACTATTAAAAACAATGCATTAAAAATAACTGGCAATGGGGTAGCTCATCTTTATGTTGATGAAGGAAACTTAATTATTGATACAAACGGGGAATTTGATGTAGCTAGTACAGCCAAACTATATGTTTATGTAGTGGGTAATAAAACTGTAAAGTTTATAGGTAGAGGATCTTTGAATAATGTGTTCATATATGCACCTGATTCACATGTTGAATGGAATAATTCAAAAGCAGGGGACGTTATTGGTTCAATAATAGGAAAAACAGTTGAACTTTTTGGCGGTACAAAAATTAAATATAACCCTGATATGGCAAATGATGTTGAGTTGGATATTACAGGTTCGGGAGTGACTTATTCCGGATATGTATGGATGGATTAGTTTTTTGGGGGGTGTGATATGTTCGGACTTATAAACCGTAAAGGATTAACTCTAATAGAATTAATCGTAGCTATGGCGATATTTGGTGTCATAGCTGTAGCTCTTATTCCTGTATTTACTTCTTCCTTAATATGGATACACGGTGCAGGCGATAAGGGTGAAGCATACAGTATTGCTCAGGATGATGTTGAAGGCAGAATAGCAACCGGAGACAGTTATTATTCTGATGATATTAGCTTAAAATTTGACGGTAAAGATTATTCAATCAGAGGGGGATTGGTAGAAACTACGCAAATTGTTAATGGTAAGAATTCTAATTTAAAGACCTTTGTGCCATTGTTACCGACAATAACTATGAAACCGATAATCCGTTTTGAAGGGGACCCGGAAACTGCTGTGGAAATTACCGGAATAAATACAAATTTCAACACAAGTACTTATGTAGAATTATTTGATGCCATGGGAACCACAAAAATCGGATCCACTGTTAACGCTACAGTAACTGATGAGACAAAAGCAGAATTTAATATTCGTCAAAATCTATTGAATAATGATTATATTGTTAAGGTAACAACCATTATAGCCGGTAAACCTGACGAAGTTTCAAGAGCAAAATATAGGGTAGAACAACCAAGGTTTATGGTTGTTGGGGATGTTGGAATTTATCTGTCTGCAAACGGTACTGATTGGTTAAATAGATATACTTTGTCGGATATTACCCCTTGTAATAATATGAAAGGTATCGCTAATAACGGAGAGAGATATGTTATAGTCGGAGATAATGGCAACACCTTGATTTCTAATGAGAATTCCCCTTGGATTCACAAATCAATATCCGGCGGTGAAAATATTACAGCAGTAGCTTGGTCACCAATTTTTAATAAATTTTATTCTGTTGGTTTGAATGGAGGGATTTATTCATTAGATTCCAGCCTTAAATGGACCGGTATGATTTCAAGTACAACTAACCAATTAAGAGATATTACTTCAACTACTTTTACAAATTCAACAGATACAGATATTGTTAATGTAGTTGGAGAGAACACAATACTGTATTCAGGAGATGGTTTAATTTGGTCACCCGCTAATATTACTTTCGACTCATCAGATTCATATATATTTAATTCAGTGGCAACCGGAAATGATTTGATTATTGCTGTTGGCGATGATGGTTATATAGGTAGAACAGATAATGGAATAGACTGGATTATAGAAAAAATTTCACCTCATAATATCAATGACATCAATGACATTGTATATAATCGTGATATCAATGAGTTTATAGCCGTGGGAAAAAATGGTCTAATTTTAAGATCTTCAGATGGAACAACATGGACAAATATAACTTCAACAATTATAGATGATTTTACAGGAGTATTTACTCAGGGCAGACGCTTGGTTATTGTTGGTGCTAATGGATATATATTATACTCAGATGACATAAATAGCATGAATTTTACTAATTCGAATGTTGCTGATAAATTGAATTCGGTTTCCGGAAAATAATCCATAAGTGGTGATGACAGTGTTAAAAATAATAAAACAAATAAAAGGAATTACACTAATCGAGCTAATTGTAACAATAGCCCTTATTTCCATTGTTACACTTTCCGTAGTTAATTTGTTTCTTTTCAACAACAAGGTATTCAATAGAAGTGATGCATTATCGCAAGTACAATTTGATGTAAGAATGGCATCTGATAGGTTAACAAAAGATTTAAGAAATATAAATAAAGTAAGCCTAACAGATGATACCTTGGCTAAAAAGGTTGAACTTATTGAATTACAATCTAGCTATCCTTCAGTACGCTCCGTAAGTTTTACTATTAAATCTGAGGGGCCCAAATTTTTGGTTGAGTATACAATCCTTGGACATGATTCAAACGGTAATAACCAATATTCATTAGGAACCGAGGTATTATTAAATAATATAACATCAGCCACTTTAGGAACAAAAAGCGTTATATATTATGAATAAGTAATGGCCATTGGGAACAGGTTCTCATGACCACCATATTTTTACAGTGCTAACTTTTGAGTTTTATGAAATAATGGTGCCGGGCACCGGGTTATCAAGTTATTGAAATTAGGGGGGAAAAGATGCTCGATTTAATTTTTGTATTTATTCCGGGATTATTAATAGGTTCCTTTCTAAATGTATGCATTTATAGAATACCTGCTAATCAATCCATTACTCTTCCTCCTTCACATTGCACAAATTGCGAAACTAAACTTAAACCTATGGATTTGATTCCCGTTTTAAGTTATTTACGTTATAAAGGAAAGTGCAGATATTGCGGGGAGAAAATTTCTCCCCAATATCCATTTGTTGAAATTTTAAACGGACTTGTATACATATTGATATTTATTATATTCGGATATTCATTAAATTTTATATTTTATTGTATTTTAAGCAGTTTATTGATCGTTATCGGCGTTATAGATTACAAACATACCATCATTCCCAATGGACTTGTCATATTCGGTTTAATAACAGGTTTGGTATACAGATTTATTTTGCCGTTATCCTTGGGATTAAAAGTTTTCTGGGTTGATAGCATATTGGGACTGCTCATAGGCGGAGGGTTTTTTCTATTGGTAGCAATAGTCTCTAAAGGCAATATGGGTGGCGGAGACATAAAGCTGATGGGCATGTTGGGTTTCTTTCTCGGAGCAAAAAAGATAATAATGATCACATTTCTATCATTTATTATAGGGGCCATATTTACCCTTCCTCTGTTATTACTCAAAAAGAAGGGAAAAAAGGATATGGTGCCCTTCGGGCCATTTATAGCACTTTCGGCTTTAATTACCATGCTTTATTATCATGAATTATTAGATTTATACTTTAAAATTACATATATATCGATATTATGAATAAATGATAGTTTATAAATTTATTGAGATCCTTCGTAAGTACCATTTATTCTGTCCATCTCAGGATGACAAATTGAAATCCTTCATAAGTATCATTTATACTGTATGTCCCGGGGTGGCAAATTAAGATTCTCTGTAAGTATTATTTATATTGTCCGTTCTGGGATAACGAATTAAAATTTCCCGTAAGTATCATTTTTATTGCTTGTCCGGGGATGGCAAATCAGATTATTTATCATAGTGTAAATAAAATATATAAATTATAAACAAAGGTAATTTTGTATGGAGATGAATGGAAATATGTACAAAAAAATTATAAATAGAGAAGGCCTTTCTATAATAACGATTATTATGATAATAGCATTGATTGCTGTAATAATCGTTTCATATGGGGATAAAATCGTATTCCATGCTAAAGAACAGATTATAAACATAAAGGAATATAGTTTGCGAATGTCAATGAAAAAAACGAAAAATCAAATAGATCAAATTTTAAAATTTTCTAAAGACATCTGTATTATGCCGAAAGCTTTTGCGACAGACACAAGCGGGCTTGACCCAAGCTATAATTATATTATGGTGTCTTCCGACTGCAAAAGGATAATCAATATGGAGTATGACGGCAGTAAATTTGTAGAGAGGGTCATTGAAAAAAAACGCAGAAACATCAAATATGAAATATTTTTTGAAAAAGGCCCTGAATCGGTCATGGGTAATACGGTTAAATGTGAAATCGATATACATATAATTGACCCGAAAGAGAATATACATAAGAGAGATATAGTTTTTGAATATATGTCGGAGCCCTTGATTGCAACTCAAATAGTCGACAAGGGAACGGGTATTTCCAAAAGGGATTTTAGGGGTGCCTCTCCGTCCGTGGTATTGGCATACAGTCAGAACAGATAGAAATCGATACAACTTACGTATGCCATTTTTGAATGTGAAAAATTAACTATATCCTACGAAAAAATATTCTTGGTCATTGTCATATTTTAGTATATAATAGGGAATAAGGGGTAAAAAAAGAGGTTAATTGACAGGAGGGATATAATGAGAAGATATATGTCCAGATTGTTGGAAAAAAACATAGTAGCTATAGATATAGGAACATATTCCATAAAAGTGGTAGAGGGCAGTTGCAATATCAACACTGTTCTGGTCGACAAGGCAATAACTATTCCAACCCCTTCCGACACATTTTATGACGGGGAGATTAAAGATAGAACGAGAATTGAGCAAGTTATAAATGAAGCGTTAAAAAGAGAAAACATCAGGACTAAAAAAGCGGCATTCACCTTGGAAAGTACGGATGCAATAAGTAGAGAAATTGTTCTGCCTTGGACAAAACAGCAAGAATTGGAACAGATAATAAGGTTCGAAGCGGAACAACAATTGCCCATAGAGATAGAAAAATATATCTTACAATATAAGATCATGGGTGAATTCGAAGAGGACGGCATAAAAAAGGTCACTGTTTTGGTGGTGGCTCTGCCAAAGGCATTGAGTGAAACTTATCTGGATCTGGGTAAAAACGTAGGATTGACCCCCCATTATTTAGACATTCACTCCAATTCAATACATAAACTGCTGCACCCGAAAATCACGATCAATGACAGTTACCCCTTGGAAGACCAGACTATAGCAGCAATAGATTTGGGACATCAATTTATAAACATAACCATTATAGACAAAGGACAGTTTAAGTTCAGCCGGTTGTTAAAGAGCGGAGGTCAAGACATAGATATAAATATATCTAATCTATTCACTATTTCATTGGAGGAAGCAGAAAATAAAAAGAAAGAAATCAAAGATATCAGTTATGACACGGAACAGATTGATCCCAGTTCGTCAACAAGCGTAGTTAAAGAGACCATAACAGGTTGGTTGGAGGATATTCAAAAAATCTTCAGATACTATACAAGTAGGAGTACCGAGAATGTTATAGACAGCATTTGCGTATACGGCGGGGGTTCCAATATTGAAGGCATTTCGACTTATATTCAGGACTTCTTTAACATGCCCGCCTTTAAGATAAACAGCCTGAACAATGTAAAATTTGACAAAAATTCAGAAGAAGTTTCTATATCAAATTATATCAATGCTATAGGCTCCATCATCAGAAGATAGGAGGAAAAAGATGAAAGATTTTAACTTTTTTGAACCTTATTTAGACAAAAAAGAAGTTTCGGGCTATAAGATTCTAATCTTGTATGCTGTTGCATTAGTCATAGTATTGGGTCTGATTATATATCCTTTGGTCAATGTTTTTAAAATAAATTCTTTAAAGAAAACTGTTGCAACAATGAAAACAGATTTGGAATCCAGCGATATTTACGAACGGGTAGGCATCGTTGAACAGAAGAAAGAAAAGATATCTGAGTTGGAGGAAAAATTTTTACTTCTGGAAGATGCCGATGATATCATTGAAAGCAGAGATATTGTAAACGATTTGCTTTTAAGTAAAATAACAGGCAAAATTCCGAAAGATGTTTTCTTAAAATCTTTGAACCTCTCACCTGAACAGATTCAAATGCAGGGGGCAGCTACTAATAATTTAGCCATTGCTAATTTGGAAAACAATTTAAAATTTGATGGGGATTTCCAAGACATTTATATTCCAAGCATATCGCTGAATGAAGGTCTGTATAATTTTTCAATCAATTTTGCTTTAAAAGAAGAAGAGGATGATATAGAGCAGGATGATGTAGAAGAAAACGGCGCGGAGCAGAAGGATGTGAAAGAAGATGAAACTGAGTAAAAGAGAGAGAAATCTATTGATAGGTTTAGGTGTCGTGCTGCTGCTTTGGGGGTATTATAAATTTATCATATCATCTCAGCTCAAAAATTTAAATGCAAGGCGGGAAGATAAGGCTCATTATGAAAATGAATTGATTAAAATGCAGAATATTGTCGCCTCGGAAAAGGAAATCGATGATAAGTTTGCGCATTTAAACGATGAAATGGATATATTGTCCAAAAAATATTTTTCCGAGATAGACCAATCCCGATTTATTGTATTGATGAATGAATTGTTGGAAGAAACCGATTTATTTATTCAAAACATGTCTTTTTCTCAGCCTAGGGAAGAAGGTATCGGGGATTTATTGATTGAGGCTATGTCGGTGACCCTGCCTTATGAAGGTAAATATCCTTCTGTGCTCTCATTTTTAGAAAGAGTTCGAGAACATAAACCCAAGACCATAATAAAAAATATGAATATCGGGACAAAAGAAGAAGATCTGTTGGCCGGTACTATATTATTGGATTTTTATAGTTTCCCCGATCTTGTAGATGACAGCTCCATAGCTTATCTTTTTGACAGCAGCGAAATAAATCCCGATCCTTTTTATTCCTTTGAAGAACATTATATCATCGGGGACGATTACTATGAAATGATTGATTTAAGCGGTGTCGGTATTAATTTTAACAGCTCAAGGGTTCTCATAGAAGGGTTTGACAACAAGGCCTTAAATTTTGCACCTTCTCATCCAAGTATAAAATGTGAGATAGCCCCGAACATAAATTCAAAGCAGGGCACAAGTTCCTTGGGATTGTATTATAACTTCCCGCCTATTCAGGATGAAAAGTATATTTATGTATCCTTGAACAATGGGGAAGGTATTATTTCACAACCTCCGGAGAATATAGGTATGTGGGTACATTCTAACGATGCAACCGGACATAGCATGAAGCTCAGAATAAAGGATAGGGAAGGAAACAAATATGATATAGGTTTATATGAAAATATAGATTGGATAGGTTGGAAACATCTGGAGGCAAGTATTCCTCAGGAAAGTTCCTTATATCCTATGGAGGTAGAACATATAATAGTGGAAATAGATTCTGCGGATGATGGCAAAGGTACATTATTATTTGATGCCTTAGAAGCGTTCTATATTATAAAAGATATCCCCGTTATTGATGGTAACAGCATTGGAAACTATAGACTTTACGATGTTCAGGTAGGGGATACCCTCAGCAGCATCAGTAAGGCTTTCTATAATGACACATCATATCAGAGTACTATTAAAATATATAACGGTATCAACAGCAATAATGATCTGAAACCGGGAAGAAGAATAATTATTCCCGATGCTTAGGGGACATACAACCTTACTACACTGTAGGGGCAGATCCGTGTGTCTGCCCGCAAAGGAATGATGCCTACGAAGGATCTCATATGATTTTGCTACTGCTTAATATACCTATAAAAGGGAGGTCGACAAATGAGACGACGAATAGCTTTGGTAATGGTTTGCACATTGCTTTTTTCGGCTATATTTAATATAGGCCCGGGCGGGGCCATCACGGTAAATGCCGCAAGCGGCGGACCTGAACTGAAATATGCCAACATAGAAGATTGGGACGAAGATGTATATGCTTATGAGGTCTTTGAATTAGAATTTGATAAAGATATTAAACGGAATCCCAAAAAATATGGAGAAATTGAGTTATATAACCGGGACCGTTCCAGAAGTGAGAAAGTTGAAGTCACTATAGATGGAAATACACTTATAATTGAACCTGTGAAAAGAATGGAATATTCTACAGACTACCGGTTGCTCATAGAAGAGGAATATATTGTTACCGATGATGAGTCTAAAAGACCCTTGGCAAAGAACATTTCTTTCCGTTTTACCGTTGAGGATGATTATTGGGGCTATGATGACGATGATGATCGGGATTATGACTATAAAGGAAAAACTTTTGGTGCAGCCCTAGGTGAAATTGAAGGGCGGCTGAGCGGCCATATAGACTCTTTAGAGGGCAAAAAAAATAATTGGAGCAAAGCTATCCCTACAAGCAGAAAAATTATCGATGAATATAACCTCAGCAAGGAGACTACAGAGTATAGAAATGCATTCATGAGAGACTTCAGAGACAGCTTTAAAAAAGCATATGAAGATGCCTTTAGAAAGGAAAGTTTTGGGGATCCGTCGGCTAAAGATAAAAATGCTTATGCCCAAGGTGTAGAAGTCGGCGAACTAGCTGGAGGAACCTATGGAAAATTGGATTATACCAAGGGAAAGAAAAATGATTGGGAATCAGCCCTGCCTTCCGATTCTATGATAATTGAAAAATATGGATTGAACAGGGAAACTTCCGAATACAGAAAAAGTTTCTTAAGAGGATACAAGGATAGCTTTAGAGATTCGTATAATTATATTTTCCGGGATGAAAACATCGACATTGCAAAAGCTGGTTTGAAAATCGAATATATATCCATGGGTGAAGGAAAAGTTGAAAGCCATGATGAGATCATGACACTGAAAATTGAACCGGGCAGTTTTTATGAGGAGACAGGAATATCTATAGAAAGAAATCCACTATATGGCAGCTTTTTAGTTACAACTATGACCCAGGCAACCCATAGTTATAATGTAAAGGTACAGAATCTATCAAATTCTATAAGTCTGAAAAAACCTATTAGGATAGAATTTAAATACCATGGCCCCAAGGAGGGCGGTATATATGAGTTTAAAAACGGCAGATGGACTTATCTATACAGTCAATTTGAATCTGAAGATGATGATAACAAAATTTACGCAGAAATACATACAAAGAGATATGTAGGAGGAACCTATGCCGTCTTTATTGACGAGGCACATAAAACCATGGATGATGTAGGTGGGCATTGGGCAGCAAGGTCCATAAATACTTTCCTGAGAAGAAACCATATAAATGGATATCCTGATAGAACCTTCAGGCCGGAACAAAGCATAACGAGAGCCGAATTAGTAAAAATATTAGATGATACATATGGTTGGAGCATGTATTCACCCTATACACATGCAAGTATCAATTTTAAAGACAGTTCTATATTCGGTGTATTTGCAAGTTCTATTTCAAAAGCGGTATCGTTGGGCTATGTTAAAGGCCATACCGACAATACATTCAGGCCCCATATTCCTATCACCTATCAGGAAGTGGAATGGTTGATGCAGAGAATTACGGGCAGGCAGGATTTTAAATGGTACACTGTCGCCGAAAAAATCTCTAAAGACTATTTTGTTCGCTCAAAGAGTTATAACAGCAAAGACAACTATATCACCCGGGCGGAAGTTGTCTACCTATTGCATTCACTAGAAGAAGGTTCGATATAAAAAAACCATGGGGTCAGGTACAGTGGTACATTTAGTTTAAGGTCTTTCTAAAATGGAGGAAATTATATGATTAAAAAACCCTATTATATTTTAATTATATTCATTATTTCAGTATTAATATTCAGTATTGTATTTTCCAACATCACCCTTGGGGACACCAAAAGCGATGATGTCGCCGAGGCCCCCCGCAATACTATAATAGTATCTTTGGGTATTGATTATGGAAAATCAGCTACACAGAGCAGTTATGTAACTTTAAATTTAAATGTTACGGGGCAGGATGTAAATTTGAGCACTTTAAAAACTCAATTCTCCCTGGATAATAAGAATTGGAGCGGTTTTAATTCCGTTGCGAATAAATGGGAAAACGGATATCTAGGTAAATATGAATCCTTTTATTCCGGCTTTTATATAGGTTCCGTCAGCGGTTCAAAAACCGTCTATGTCAAGGTTATTGACGATAACGGAAATGTCGGGTCGGCGAGCGCTAAAATTAATTACAGCCCCTATACACAGAATCCGGAGATAGTAACTCCCGCATCGTCGGAATTGAATATTTTGCAGAGCGCCTCAGGCAAGGCAGGAATAAAGAGCGGAAGCGGTACACTGTATGATCCCTATATCGTTTCCGGCAATAATACCAGGCTCGTATCCAAAATGCCGAATGTTGCCGAGGTATCCTACTATACGGACGGAAGCACCTGGTCTTCATGGTATAAGGTGACCGGAGGGCAAGCCGATATTCCGGTAACTTTTAATAATGTGGAAGGCTTGAAAGAAGTGAGGCTCAGAAGTAAAAATCAACACGGTGTGGAAGGGGATGCGGAAATAATTTATTACCTGTTGGATTATACAAGCCCTACGGTTAAATTACATACCGATTTCCACTCGTTTATAGCCGTGGACGGTAGGCTGCAGTTTGATTTAGAGGTGGATGATAATCTATCAAAATTTTTAGATTTTGAGATAGAAGTCAGTGCGGACGGAAACAGTGTGGTGAAAAAAGGAAAGATTGAAAAATATGATGAAAACAAACCCACAACGACATCGATAACAATAGAAGGCCTATCCCTGGGAAGGTTTAATGTCAGAGCTATCGTTACGGATGCTGCGGGAAACAAGGGTATCAAACAAATTTCCGTCGACAGTCTGTAAATTGATATATCTTAAAGAATTATTCTATAGCCCACAAATTGCTATATTTTAAAAAAGTTTTTCTATAAAGTTTATAAAGGTGCCATTCTGGGCAAGATTCTTCACATCGTTCAGAATGGCACCTTTGGTTTTATCATCCTACGAAAGATCTAAAAACGAGATTCTTCGCTTTATGGCCTAACCCAATTTGCAAGGCAAATTGATGGTAGGCCAAATGCAACGAGGACCAAATTTGCACGAATGAAGAGAGTAAGCAAATTTGTGTTGCGAGACTGCTCATGTTCAGAATGACATCCTCGATTTTGTTACCCTAACAGATTGACCTGGTCATTTTTATTATGCATTTTTCTAATAAATTATTTGCCTATAATTAGAAAAATAAAGAGGAAAAGGAAATTTTATATAG
>CAYOGD010000002.1:0-52658 GCA_964403395.1 uncultured Alkaliphilus sp. | reverse complement strand
CCAGTTCTGCTTCTGTATCGTCCGGGAATCTATTGAGGGCAACTACAGCTGGAACGCCAAACATTTGTACGTTTTCAATTTGTTTTTTGAGGTTTTCAAAGCCTTTTGCGAGATAATCCATATTTTCTATACCCCACTCAGCCTTTGTAGCTCCACCATGATGTTTTAGAGCTCTTGCATTAGCAACTATAACAACACAGTCTGGTTTTAAACCGGCAAATCTACATTTGATATCGAAGAATTTCTCGGCGCCTAGGTCGGCTCCGAACCCTGCTTCGGTTATCATATAGTCAGCAAGTTTTAGACCTAATGCTGTTGCTTGAATACTGTTACATCCATGGGCTATATTTGCAAATGGCCCGCCATGAACCATTGCAGGTGTATTTTCTAATGTTTGTACCAAGTTTGGTTTAAGTGCATCCTTAAGTATCAATGATAATGCTCCGGTGACTCCTAAATCATTAACGGTTACAGGCTTATTTTCAACATTATAAGCGATAATCATTCTACCTATTCTTTGTTTTAGGTCTTCAAAGCTGGTAGACAGACAAAGTATAGCCATAACTTCCGAGGCAACCGTGATATCAAAACCGTCTTGTCTTGGATAACCGTCTGCTCTTCTTCCTAGTCCGATTACTACGTTTCTAAGAGCACGTTCGTTCATATCCAAGCATCTTCTCCACACTATTCTTCTAACATCAATATTTAATTCATTACCTTGATGTAGATGGTTGTCTAATAGAGCGGCTAATAAGTTGTGAGCGGTTGAAACAGCGTGAATATCACCTGTAAAGTGCAGGTTTATATCTTCCATAGGAACTACCTGTGCATATCCTCCGCCTGCTGCTCCACCTTTTACACCAAAGCTTGGTCCTAATGAAGGCTCCCTGAGTGTTGTAAAAGCTGTTTTACCTATTTTGTTCAGGGCCATACTCAATCCAACATTAGTAGTAGTTTTTCCTTCTCCCGCCGGAGTCGGAGTTATAGCAGTTACTAATACCAATTTGCCGTCAGGTTTATCTTTTAACCTTTGAAGCACGTCCAAGGACACTTTAGCTTTATACTTTCCGTAAAGCTCTAGATCGTCCTCGCTGATTCCTAATTTTTCTGCTATTTCGATGATTGGTAACAATGTTGCTTCTTGCGCAATTTGAACGTCAGTTTTCATTAACGACACCCCCATATTATTTCTTTTGATTTTTCATAGCTTTTACCATTATACCATACTTTAAGATATTCTACCACCCCCATTATTTTTTTACAACGTTTAATTGCAAACATTGCAGTTTGTATTTTAAAATACTATATAAATAAAAAATCCTTATATCTTAATTATTTATAAAAATATATTATAATCCTAATAATTCGTCGATTCTACCTTTGTCGAATCCTACTATCAGCTCTCCCTCTATTTTTATTACGGGTACGGCTGTAATACCTTTCTGAATCAATTCCAATCTAGCTTCCTGATCTGTTTCAATATCCTTCTCTATATATTGAACCCCTTTTGATGAAAGATAATCTTTAGCCACATAGCAATATGAGCATAATTGAGATGTAAAAACTATTACCTCTTTTGTCATTTAAATTCCCCCTACGTCCAACACCTTAGACCTTATTTAGTTATTAATAATGATTTTAACATATTATTGTTAAATATCCAAATATTTATTTTATATAATTAAACAAAATTTCAAAATTAAATACACTACATTTTATATAACACTTCCAAAATATCTTTTTATTTCTTTTTTGATATCATTTTTTTTATATATAGGGCAATTGTATTCCTTTACATTATAATATTGAATGAGCTCTGCGATGGCCCCAATATTATATTTATTTATCTCCTCCACGTCATTAAAAAACTTCTTTTCCTTATCAAGATACTCTATAAAATCCCCTATGTTTTTATGATAAGTCAAATTTTCCATCTCCGATTCAATATAAATTCACTGATTTACTAGGATTAGTTTTCCTAAATTCTTATGTATTATACACCTGTCCATTTTATGCATACAATTATTAAATAATAGAATAATTCATAAAACAGGATGAGTCTCACGCTGTATGAATAAAAAAATTATTCTTTTTTATATGTTTTATTAAAATAACAACAATTAATATCAATATGGACGAAATTACGATAGTTCCACCGGGAGCCAGATCTACATAAAATGACACAAATAATCCTATCAATACCGATAGTACCCCGAATAGAATAGAACATATAAAGGTCTGCTTAAAATTTCTTACAAGCTGCAAACTTGTTGCTACAGGTACTATCATCAAGGATGATACCAACAAAACTCCCACTATTCTCATGGATATGGCAATTGTCATCGCTACTAAAATGATAAAATAGAGGTTGATCCATTTTACAGGGACACCGGCCAACCTGGCTGCCTCTTCATCGAAGGCTATATAAAACAAAGACCTGTAAAAAAACAGGATAGAGATAAGAATATAAATGCCCAGTATAAAAATTATCCAAATATCCCTGCTTGATACAAGGCCTATACTGCCGAACAGATAACTGAAAATAGCGGAATTGGAATTTCCCAGGCTTATAAAAATAGTGGCTAAGCCAATCCCTGCGGAAAGTATTATAGCAATAGATAATTCCTTGTATTGCTCATATTCTTTACTGAGCCCCTCAATAGCCAGAGCCGACAAGACAGAAAAACCCAGGGCGGAATACACCGGATAGATGCCTCCCAACATCCCCCCCGCTACACCCGCCAAAGCTACATGGGATAATGTGTCCCCTATCATGGACATTCTTCTTAAAACAAGAAAAATACCTATTGCGGGACAGATAACGGCAACTATAATACCGGCTAAAAAAGCTCTCTGCATGAACCCGTATCGCAATATCTCCAACATTTTCTTCGCCCCTTTAATGTCTGTGATGCAATATACTCAAATCTTTTCCATAAATCTTTTTAATATGCCCCTCTTTATCAAAATCTTCGGATGGATGCACACATACCTTTTTATCTCCGACACAGGCTACCCTGTTGGCCTTATTAGTGATCACACCTATATCATGTGAAACCATAATCAATGTAATTTTTAAATCTTTATTTAATTTTTCCATGAGGCCGTAGAACTGTTCCTGTGACTGCACATCAACCCCCGTTAAGGGTTCGTCCATAAAGATAATTTCAGGATCACTTACAAGTGTGCGGGCAATAAAAATTCTCTGCTGCTGTCCCCCGGATAAATTTCCTATCAAATGATTTTGATAGTCAGGCATATTGACTATATCCAACGCCTTTCTTATTTTCATTTTATGTCCTTTATTTAAAAACTTCAAAAAACCCATTTGGCCGTATAGGTTAGCCCCTACAATCTCTTCAACCGTTGCAGGAAATGCAATATTAAAATCTTTTACCCTCTGGGATATATAACCTATTTTGTTCCATTGATTGAATCGTTCTATGGGTGAATTTAATAGGACAACAGTTCCTCTTTGCGGTTTTAAAATTCCCAAAATAATTTTAATCAATGTAGTTTTAGCGGAGCCGTTGGGACCCACAATCCCTAAAAAATCCCCTCTGAACACAGTCAAGTTTACATCTTCCAACACATGTTTTTTACCATAAGCAAAATATACATCTTTTACATCAAGAACTTTTTCCATCTATTTCACCAGGGCTTTCTTCAATGTTTTCACATTCTTATACATCAGAGAAATATAATCCTCTCCCTCATTCTGTTGTTCCGTCGTCAAGCCTTCTACAATATATAGGGTCAATACCTCTAAATTTGCTTCCTCAGCCAAAATTTCCGCTGTCTTAACACTTGCCAGGGCTTCCAAAAATATATGATCCATATCATTATCCCTTGCAACCTTGACCAGTTCGGCCAATCGTTTAGGGCTGGGTTCCGCATGAGGAGAGATTCCTGCAACAGCGATCTGTTCTAAATTATATCTCTTAGCTAAATATCCGAAAGCGGAATGGGATACAATTATTTTTCTTTCTGCAGCATCCTTGAGCCCTTCCTTGAAAGCCCTATCCAGGTTTTGTAATTCCTCTCTGAAAACATTAAAGTTTTCTTCATATATATCCTTATTTTTATTATCCGCACTGATAAAGGTATCCTTAATTTTTTCAGAAATATATATTACATTGACAGGATCTACCCAAATATGAGGGTCATATTCCCCATGGTGATGTTCGCCGCTGCTTTCATCACCGGGATCTCCGGAATAGCTTATCAATTCCACGGATTTACCGGCTTCAACCAGGTAAATATCCTTTCCTTCCAATAAATTAAGTACCTTATCTATCCAGGGTTCCATATATGCCCCGTTATATATAAAAACATCTGCCTCCTCCAGCTGCGCAACAACCTTGGCAGAGGGCTCAAAACTATGTGGCTCGGTGCCGGAGGGAATTATAATATGCACATCAACACTCTCCCCTCCAATCTTTTTTGCAAAGTCGTAATAGGGATAAAAACTTGCATATACATCGAGCCGCTTTCCCTCTTTTTTATCTTCTATGATTCGCATCGTATTTTTACTACATCCCGGCAATGACAGGGAAATGATAATCAAAAATACAATCATTTTTAATATTTTACTTTTCATAGCCTACCCCCAATAATACTGTCTGTCGGTAATTCATGATTCAAATAACTGTATTGAGAACGCTTTTAGCGCCCTCTAAATTTATATTTCAATCAAGCCTCAATTTATTACTACTTTTTTCCTTCTAATTATATTATATACTCATTATAAGAAATTTAAAATATTTTTTTATGCCGGCTATGCTGAAAATAAAAAAATGAGGCCGGAAATTTATGAAAATCGGATTCAGCAAATTATCAATGCAATAAAATAAAAAAAACCTACCTAGGGGTCTTACTATAGGAATTGCGGAAAAGATATGTGAATAGCTTTAATTGTTTTTTTATTAAGCTCTTTAGCTAATTCAATCTCAATATTTATCCACCTGCTATAAGTTGAATGGTAAGCGTTCAATAAACCCATGGGATTATTAGACGCTTACGTTAAAGGGGCTATTAGTCTTAAAAGTGCGTCTACAAATCTGGCTAAAAGTCCACGTTTTATTTGGTCTAAGGTAATCTCTTTACTTTTATTAATAGTATTGATTGAATCGTCTCTTAGGTCTAGAATAGACTGATTTTTATAAAGAAGAACTCCACATTCAAAATGTAAATAAAGACTTCTGTAATCCATATTAATAGTTCCTACGATTCCTATCTCATCGTCAGATACATAACTTTTCCCATGTAGGAATCCTGGACTATATTCAAATATTTTAACTCCTGCCCTTAATAAAGGTTCGTAATTTGAGCGAGTCAATCTAAATATTATCTTCTTGTCAGGTATTCCTGGTGTTACTATAGAGACATCTACCCCTCTTTTAGCCGCCATACTAAGAGCATGCTTCATTTCATTATCTATTATAAGATAGGGGGTGAAAATATATACATAATCTTTAGCCTGGTCCAAAATATCTATATAGATATTTTCTCCGACCGTTTCATCGTCCGTTGGGGAATCAAAGTAGGGTTGTACATATCCATCTAATTTATATTTACTTAAGATTTCTAAACTGCATTTAAAGCTTTCGTAATTGTCGTCAGTTTTTCTAAAGGCATTCCACATTTCTAAAAACATCAGGGTAAAGCTCCAAACAGCCTCCCCCTTTAGCCTAATTCCTGTGTCCTTCCAATAACCAAATTTTTCCTTTTCATTGATATATTCATCCGCTATATTTATTCCACCTGTAAAAGCTACATGTCCATCTATTACTAACATTTTTCTGTGATTTCTATTGTTCATGGCTAGGGAGAGGAAGGGTCTAAATTTATTGAAAGCCATGACCTTTATTCCCTGACCTTCCACATTTTTAATAAAGTCTTTGTCTAGGAGAAAAAGGGAACCTACATCATCATAAATTAATCTAACATCTACTCCTTGTAAGGCTTTTCTAGCTAGAATATCTATCATGGCAGCCCACATTTTACCTTCTTCAAGTATAAAGTACTCCATAAAAATAAAGTCTTCTGCCCTTTCCATCTCTTTTAGCATGTCTTTAAACATGTCTTCCCCTGTGGCATAATAGCTAGACTCTGTATTTTTATAAACTGGGAAAGAGTTGCCTTCCTGTAAATAGAAAAAAGTAGTCATGGCCCGTGGATTTTCTTGGCCTATTTCCTTTAAATTTTGGTCATCATAGTCCAACACTTCCATAACCTTCTTGTTTTCTAAGTCCAAAAGATACTTAATTCCTTTTGATGGTCTTTTGTTACCAAACATTAGATAAAAGAATCCCCCAAAAAGTGAAAGAACCATTATCAGTATAATCCAGGCAATTTTATAAGACGGATTTTCATCTTTTGCAACTATATAAAGTACCATCATCAAACTTAAAATAGTAAAAGTTGTAGAAATTACCAGTGAATAGTTTGTTAATTTAACTAGAAACAGAACAAACCAAACTATCTGTGCTATTAACAATAGGCTGATAATGAATATCCTGTTGCTTATTAGTTTTAATAGTTTCATTTGGCCACATCTTTCCTTTTATTTTATTTTGATCTTTCTTTTATAGCATATAGTCAAAAAATCTTACCAATTTAGAGGATACATTGAAAATAAATTTTTTTAACCGGTTGACGGGGAGCTCTTCCACCCTTTCATTGGATTTATAATTATAATTTTTATCCACTAGAAGGCTTTCATCAGTATAATTAAAAATGTTTTCTCCAAAACTCTCTACTAGCTCAGGACTATGGATTACCAGCATTGATTCTGTACTTAAAAAGGCACTTCTTGAGTCCAGATTAAAGGAACCTATAACTGCTATTTCCTTATCTATTACAAAAGCCTTAGAGTGAATAGAGTCTTTGGATTGGATTTCTAGGATATTTATACCCATATCTATCAATTTTTCCCTATAATTCAAATAACCGGAGAAGGCCGGAAGATTAGGAGTGCTGGCTAAGGAATTGGTTAAAAAGGTTACATCCTTTCCTTGGAGGTCCTCACTAGTTACTAGTCCTTTTGTCATTTTTTTATTGGGTATAATATAAGGACTTTGAACAAAAATAGATTCTTTCGCATTCTTTGATAATTCAACCAAGTCATACCAACACCAAGGCTCCTTGGAGAATCTTTCAATAGGATTGTGTATAAAGGTTACCTTGTTTGTGGAAAGAGAGATCTTGTGTAAATCCTTTGCTTGCTCAAATTGTTCCCTATATTGTTCTCTAGCCATGGCTGCCTTTTCTCTCATGCTATCAGCTCTATGGGAAGCCATTTTTCTAAAAATACTCTTGGTAAAGAGATTGACCTCTTGTGAGTATTTATGATTCCATATTTGATCAAAATATGCTGACATTTGGTCTATTGCACTATTTTCTCCTTTCTCTCCAAAATTGATTATTACTACGTCTCTGTCATTGGTTACCTCCCTCTCATACCATTCAGGAGCAAAATACTTATCGCCAATATTTCTACCTCCTATTATGGCTGCCTTGCCATCCGCTATTATGTATTTGTCATGCATTCGATTATTCAAGGTCCAAGGCATTAAGGGATTTATTTTTTCATAAAACTTAAGATGCATATTAGGGTGGTTGGATATGGCATATAAGATAGATCTTCTAGTCCCTCTAAGTCCGTGAAAAATTCCATCTAAAAGGATATCAACCTTTACCCCCCTGTCTGCAGCATCAAAAAGAGCTCCTAAAAAAATATTAGGAGTCTCTCCGCTCTCTATTGAAAAATAAGCCACATCTAAGCTTTCTTTAGCATTTTCAATTATAAAGAGCCTAGCCAAGCCTGATTCTAATGGATTGTCTAAAATAGTAGCTCGTTCCAGCCCTTTTTCATTTGAATAGAAATCATTGGGGTCCCCTTTTCCTGCATATTCATTAGAGATTTTCTTAGGAAGAGCAAATATGAGAACTCCACTTATTAACAAATACAAAACATAAATTACTAATATTTTCTTAAACATCGCTTAAATCCACCTCTAAATATTCTTTTAGCTCTATATTATCATATTTTGATATTTAAACCGGCTTCTTCCAGGGGTTCTTGCTGATGATAAATTGCAATATCTTCTTGATGCAGGTGCTGGAATTCTTGCAATACTTATATATGGATTTTAAATCTTATTTATCAATGATACCTTCCCTATTATTAGTGATGCACTTAACCTATTTTTTGCATTCGTGGGTGTGTCTATTGTTGTTCCATTTACTTTGAACTGCTAAGCCCTTTAATTCAGATATTTATTCATGGCTTTACTTTTAATGGAGACATTGTTATATCACAAAATCATGTGTCAGGTTTTTTCTTAAAGTATATGATCTTAGGGCTAATTACACTCCCCTAATCTACATCCTGCTTTTTTACTCAATCTAGTCCCTTTTTCTTGTCGCCGTGAAGAATCCTTGAAACATTACCTATCACTGCTTTTACATCAGATATTGTACTATCGAATATGCCCGATCTTGCGATACTAATAAATATCATCAAAACCATTGGTCCTATAATAGCACCCAAAACTCCTGAAATTTTCAAGCCAACATAAATACTAATTAACGCTGCCAGAGGATGCAATCCTGTTTGGCTTCCAACAATTTTAGGTTCAATCACCTTTCGAACTAAAAAAAATACTACTCCTAAAATAAGAAGAAATGTACCTTTGCTGATGTTGCCACTAATCCACATGACAATTCCCCATGGCACCAGCACAGCAATTGTCCCCACAATCGGTAGTAGATCAATAAAACTGAGAAATAGGGCTATCAGTAGTGCATAGGGTTGTCCATAAATTGCAAGTGAAATGAACATAAATATAAATGCAAATAAGGCGAGAAGAAGCTGTGATTTCAAATATCCACCCAAAGTTGATATAATGGATTCTTTTAACAACGCTATAAATTCACTGACACGGTTACTAACACTTTTTTTTACAAATGTGACGATAACATTATATTCTGCTATGATAAAATAGGATCCCAGAACCGTAACGACAAAGTTGACAAGAAAAGTTCCTGTTTTGCTTGTAACTATTGTAGTCACGTCAATTACAATATTCAAAATATTCTTGCTGATATTTTGAAGAAATGTAAGGATACTCTCTTCTAAATTTGTTAATAGCTCAGTAACATATACCGGAAGAGAACCAAACTGTTCCCTAAGATTGCCTTCCACATTGCTAAGTGTGCTGATAATTTTATCCCAATTCCGTTGAATTGCAATTGCCAAGGATGCTGCTTCTTTTCCGATTCCGTAAACAACAAGCCACAGTAAGAAAACTACAACAATAAAAACAACCACACTCAAAAAGGCTGCAATAACACGTCGAGAAATTCTACCTTTTTTTGTAATTCTGTTTACAAAAGGATTGAGGATTGTAGCTACTATGAGAGCAACAACAAAAGGCAACAATAGTGAAATAAGCTTTGGAAATACAAATATTAGTAAAAATAAGCTAATCGTAGCCAAAGCTCCCCTCAAGCCAATTCTTTTATATAGTTCATTATCATTTTGGTAATTGGAGTTCTCCATAGTTATTCTCCTCTCAGTTCAAATAGCTTCATTAACTTTTAATTTTTAAATCATTTATATCACTTAAAATTTCACGGATATCTCCCTTTTAAGATTTTTGTATTATATATCATCTTTAAGGCTGAAAAGAGAAACGGTAACAGCAAAAGATAAGAATTTACTACAACTGCATAGGTGCAATAGATATTCCAAAGAAGGAAAACAAAACGGCATAGCCGATACAGCGACTATGCCGAATTTTTTAAGAGATTTTCAATCCCCATGTGAAAGCTTCACTAAGGCAGCCTTTTATATTATTGTCCATCACTATCGCTTTCATCATTCTCATCATTTCCGTCATTCTCATCGTTTATGTCATTTTCACTATTTGTATCGCTTTCATCATTTACATCGCTTTCATCATTTACATCGCCTTTATTTTTCTTGTCGTTCTCGTCATTTGTGTCATTTTCATCATTTCCATCATTTTCATCATTTTCATCATTTTCATCATTTATGTGGCTTTCATCATTTTCATCATTTATATCGTTCCCGTCGTTCCCGTCACTTCCGGCATTCTCACCATTTCCATCATTCCCATCATCTATGTCATCCTCATCACTTATGACCTGTTTCTCTTTCTTCTTTTTATATATTATAGTTGAGACTATGATGCTAAATTCATATAAAAGCACCATAGGAATCGCCATCAAAACTTGTGAAATCATATCGGGCGGTGTCAATACTGCGGCGACTACAAATATCGCAAGAATAATAAATTTCCTATATTTTTTAAGCGTCTTTGGGGCAACTAATCCCAATTGGGTGAGTAAAATTATGAGTAAAGGCAGCTCAAATACCAAACCGAAAGACAGCAGCAAGGAACTGACAAAGCTGATATAATTAGCAAATGAAAATGTAGGCGTGATCTTGTCAACCGACACCCCGATAAAAAATTTAATTGTCATGGGAACAATTATATAATATGCAAAAACTACACCCATTGCTAAAAATACAACCCCCATAAGCAAGGCGGAAATGACATACCTTCTTTCTTTTCTCTTCAGCCCCGGTTTAACAAAACTCCAAATCTGAAACAATATTATGGGTGAGGATATTATCAGGCCTAGGACTAAAGAAATTTTAATATATGCCATAAATAATTCGGGTGGGCTAAGATATATAAATTCCAAATCTCCGGCAGGTCTTGTAATAATATCTATAATCTTGTTTATATACCTATAGACTGCAAATGCGCATACAATAATTGATACAAAAGAAATAACCAGCCGTTTCCTTAGTTCACCTAAATGTTCCACTAAAGTTAGCCTTGGGCCATCTTCCGAGCTATTTTCCATAGGCCCACCTCCTTTTTAACACAAAAAGTTCATGAGGCACTACCATAGTAGTACCCCAATGCTTTTCATATTATTTCTCTTCTTCATCTACTTCTTCCACATCTTGTGATACTTTTGTGGCATGATTTTTAAACTCTCCAATTGCTTTTCCAAATGATTTTCCTATCTCGGGAAGTTTGCCAGGTCCAAATATAACAAGAGCTATACCTAATATTAACAATAATTCCTGAGTGCCTAATCTACCAAACACAGTTTACACCTCCTACTAGCCTATTACATCCAAATATCAACTATCTATCTTGAATTTTCTAGGAATCCTGCTTAGGATCTTTATCCTCTAAAGATATTTCCTCCTTTATTTCACTGGAAAACTTTCTGAACTCTGCAAGGGCCTTTCCCATAGACTTTCCTAATTCAGGGAGCTTACCGGGCCCAACCACTATTAAAGCTATAGCCAATATTACCACTATTTCCATGGTACCTATTCTCCCAAACATATACATTCCACCTTTACATACATTGTTTGCATAAGTCCCAACACAAAACAAAAGCCGCCTTTTAATAAAAACCTCACAACCTAGCTTTATTATAGCAGATATATATAACTTTTGAAACAACTTTTATATTAATTTACATAATTTATTTTTGCAATATGAGTAAATAAGGGCTAAAAATCCTCTATTATGCCAAATTCTCTATATCTTTCTTGATTAAATTGCTCCATTTACCGCATTTGTCCCCCCATCGCGCCATTATTTTACCATCCCTGAAGATCTCTACAATCTCACACATATTGGGACAATCCGAACACTCTATGCCTCTCACATCGTATCCGGAATTGATGATATTAAAACCCTGAAAAATAGTCCTGTTTCCCTTTGCGGCGTATTCCTCCGCCAATAAACAACAACCTATGGAACCCATAACATCATAATGGGGCGGTACAAAAACTTCCAAACCAAGGGCTTCTTCAAAGGACCTTTTAATCCCTACATTTGCGGCTACTCCACCCTGAAATACTACAGGTGCCTCTATATCCTTGCCTTTGGCTAAGTTGTTTAAAAAATTTCTTACCATGGCATCCGAAAGCCCTTTTATGATATCCTCCTGGTTGTGCCCCAACTGCTGTTTATGTATCATATCAGTTTCTGCAAAAACAGCGCATCTGCCCGCTATACGGACAGGATTAGTTGATTTTAATGCTAATTCTCCAAATTTTTTTATATCTATGCCCATACGGGCTGCTTGTCTGTCTAAGAATGAACCTGTGCCCGCTGCGCAGACCGTATTCATTGCAAAGTCTCTTATTATTCCATCCTTGAGCAAAATAATTTTAGAATCTTGTCCGCCGATTTCTATTATAGTCCTTACATCGCCGACAAAATTGAGAGCAGCTATCCCATGAGCAGTGATTTCATTCTTAACTACATCTGCTCCGACTATCATAGCGGCCAAATTTCTACCACTACCCGTTGTTCCAACGCCTTTTATATTGAGTTTTTCGTCTGTCTTAGACTTTATTTCCTTCAATGCTTCCTGTATAACATCTATCGGTTTTCCATTTGTACCGGTATAAACTTTAGCCATTATTTCTTTATTTTCATCCATCAATACAACATTTGTACTGATAGAACCTACATCAATACCCAAGTAACAGTTTTTCACCTTCATTGATCTCCTTTCGTCTTCTCAAAAGATCTACAAAAGCCTCTAACCTGGTCATATATCCGGCTTCGCCCGTCATTTCATCCACAATGAGGCATAAATAGGGAATATTATGATCCTTTTCTATAGTAGGAAGAATGCTCTGAGCTACTATTTCCGGCATACAGGTCAGGGGATATATCTGTATTACACCGTCAAAACCCTCCTTTGCATACCTGACCGCATAACCTATGGTCTCCCTCGCATGTCCGCCTATCATGGTCCTCAAATAGGGCTCCGATGCTTCCCAGGTCTCTTTTTCAGAAGTCAATCCTAAGGGATTTAAAAAAAGGTGTTCATTTAACCAACGGCTTACCTTTAATGATTTATCTATTTCTACCCCCAAACCCCCTAGTTTTTTATCTATGTTTAAATTTACAAAGGGCTCTATGATGGTGTATATCTCCCCAATAACACCTATTTTTATAATCGCTTCGGGGAGGTCCTCCTCTACAGACAGTATCTTTTCCTTTGTCACCTTTATTGACTGTAAAACTTCCCTATATCCGTGTACTGTCCTCATATCTCTATGAAATGCATCATAGTATCTATCTACAGCACCCTTTACCTTCTCCCTGGGCCTTTTATGATATGTCACACTCTCAAGATCATCCACCGCATTTAATACGACAACCGCCCTCTTTAAGGCTTTTATAATTTTATACGGATTTTTAGTTCCGGTAAGTTTAAATATACTATCAAAAAATGTTTTATAATCCCCCTGGGGCGGATCCAACAAAATGATATCTACATCATAGCCTGCCTCACTCAATAATTCTTTCTGTATTATTGAATAGTACCCGAAACGGCAGGGCCCGCAGCTGCCGGTTATCACTATGGTATCTGCCCCCCTGTTTATACTCTGTATATAATTTCCCATATTGACCTTCAGCGGGAGACAGATAGATTCCGGAGAATATTTTATTCCTATATTCAAAGTATTTTTGCTACATGGGGGTGGGATCACTAAATCCACTCCTAATTCTTCCAACAGTACCTTTGTAGCTACATATTGATTACCCATATGTGGAAATGTTACTTTCATGTCTCTTCCTCCATTCAATCATATCCAAAAAAGCTTCGATTCTCGTATTTATCCCTGCTTCCCCCGTATGTTCGTCTATGGTCAACAACAAAAAAGGGATTTCCCCTTCTTTTCTTGATTTTCTTTCGAATAAATCCTGTATTATAGAATCAATACCACATCCGAATGATGATATATAAATAACGCCGTCTACATCCCGGGTTTCTGCTAAATATATGGAGGCGCCTAAGAGTTTTCTTCCAAAACTCCAAAACATTTTTTTGTCCAGTGTAGCCGCCTGCCTGTTGATATGTTCAAAACCTATCATCTCAGGAACAACAATATGGACCCCGCTCTCCTTTAATTTATTCAATAAATTCATAGAACTGCAACTATCGTATATATTATAAGTATGCCCTATCACCATTATTTTTTTAACTTTTCTATCATATATTTTATCCTTATTTATCCCTGTAAGATTTCCATCTATGGGCAGGATACCTTCTTTTATCGCATTTTTATAATCTCTATAACTTTTTAGGGCTTCGCTATATGCCCTATCAATTTTTTTCCTGTCTCTGGTGATGTAAAACCCGAATTTACAGATCGTATCCGCTATGCTCTTTCTGGATTTATTAAAATTAATTTCAACATCTATCAAAGGCGGCAAGCCCTTGATCGAATGTAAAACCATCTCAGGGAGCCCACAAAATTTTGGGCATATATACTCCCCCTCATAGACGCTCATCATTTTAGGTACAAATATATAATCCACTCTATCTTTTAAATCTATCACGTGCCCATTGAAAATTTTTACCGGAAAACATGCTTCATCCACTGTGTTTTTTACACCTTGGTCCAATATTTTCTTGTTGGTAGGTTTGGATATGATGACTTCCGCATCCAAACATTCATAAAAGGTTTTCCACAGAGGGTAATAGTCATAAAACCATAATCCCCTCGGAATGCCCACCTTTATGCCCATCAAAATCCCTCCTCTTTGCCACTTTAGTATTATTGACAACTACCCTTGTTTGTATACTTTGCTAAATTAACCCGCCATGCCGATATATCTTCGGGTATTTTTCTACATATATGAAAATTAATAGATGCAACAAGTTTAATTGATATATCGTTCAAATAATTAAAAAACAGGCGATAGCAGCTTTTATTGCTCCTCATCACCTGTTTAACCATATTAATTGTATAATTTTCTGTTTTTAATTTTTTTTCTGCAAATTTTTGATACCCTCAAGTATCTCCCTGCCTATTTCATATTCAGGTGCAATCTCTACGGCCCTGCGTGCATATCTTTCCGCCCTGCTCAAATTGTCTATATTTAAATAAGCGATCGCTATATCGCATAAGATTACGGGATGATTTAAATCATAGATTAAAGCCCTTTTAAAGCATTTTAAAGCCTCTTCATATTTTTCTTCCTTCAGAAGTTCATTGCCCTTTCCTTCGTAGGATTCTATAATATGCAGCCTCACCCTTTCGTTTTTCTTAAACTCCGGGCTTTTGGCTATGAGCTCTTCAAAATATTTGATCGCTGTTTCATATTCCTCTGTCTTGTTATGTTTAATTGCCAACCATAACAGTTTGTCCAATTCGTCCTGTGAACGTTCCATCTCTATTTGATTTCGCATCCTTCTATAAGGATTATTATTTTTATTTTTTAGGGAAAGCTCAAACAATCTATTGGATAGAACTAAAATTTCCTTGTTCGTGTCTATTTTATTGACATATACCTTGGGGATATTGTTCAACCCTAAATATGCCCCTAACAGAGTTAAAACCATAGCCGTTATTGTGCCATTTTCCCTGATATTTAGGCACTCTTTTAATATCCTCTCGCAATCATTAGGATTTTTTGAAAAAATATACAGTGATAGAGGGATAGATTCCAACACATTGTTGCTACAGCCCCATTGTTCTACTATTTGTTTAACGGAAAGATCATCCTTAGTCCATTCCTTCAGTATGCGATTAATCATTATATATAGGTTGGCAACTTCATTATTTTTCCCTACAGTATGTACTTTAGTCTCTATACCCCTTATGCTTCTTCTTACAATATCAACAAATTTCTTCAGGTCTTCCTCTCTCTGTAAGGAAAAAGCAGGTATGTTTAACAAATATGCTATAGCTGTAGAAAATGCAATACTTGCAGCGATAGCCGTCTCTTCTATATGGGTAATGATAGTTTGAATTGATGCGATCAGCCTCAATACTGTGAAGTCCCCATAACTTATCAATGCAGCAGGTACACATCTGAGTGCACAGCTATTTTCCAAGGATACTACTCCGCTGTTATACCATTCCGCCTCATTGTTTTTATAATTCACAGCGAATTGTTTGATTGTTTTATCCTTCATTAAAATCGGGTTTCGAACAAACCTATTGGCTAAGTCTTTAGGGTTAAAACATTGATTGATGATCAGAGATTCCGCAAATAGAATGGCGGCTTCCGTCAGCTCTGTACCTTTTAAAAAATCAGTATTTCTTCCATCTTTTAAAAAGTAAGTGATATGCTCCACTTCTTTTAATCTTTGCCTCTTCCACATGCCTCCAAAGACATCTCCGATAGACAACCCTATTATAGCACCGCTGATCTTATCCCTGTAATCTATATTTGATAATGGGATTAAATTTATATTTTTTGTATGTATGTTCAAATTTGGCATTCCTATATTCTCCATCAAGAACGTATATACTTCTTCCAACAGATCTATATCCATCAACCAAACATCCCTTCATACCGTTCTGTGCTGTAAGCAATTTATAAAAATATGCTGTTATAATTGATATTCTACAAATAAACAACTTTTCCTTTACATTATGTGTAATACTTTTACAGGCCCTAAAAAAATATTGACTTATGACTATTTTCATGATATATTTTTAAAAAAGAATAAGCCTTTAAATTGGTACTGTGAGACCAAAAAGGATCAAATCAAGTGTAACCTTAAGTATAATATATTTATTTACTATTACTCAGGTTCAATTTCCAACCTCTTTGGTTATTATATGAGACCAATGAGGTTATTTGTTTTGCCTTTAAACTAATCCTATGAGGCTGATAAAAAGGAGGAAATGGAATGAAACTGCAGGGTAAACATATTATAGATGCAAGTGATTTGTCAGTTGACGAATTAAACCTGATAATCGACCTAGCTCTTGAAATGAAGGCAAATACCGAGAAATTCAGCAATCTATGCAAGGGTGAGATCTTGGCTACACTGTTTTATGAGCCCAGCACCAGAACGCGTTTAAGTTTTGAATCCGCAATGCTTCGAATGGGCGGATCCGTAATCGGTTTTTCAGATGCGGAAACAAGTTCTGTAAAAAAAGGAGAAAATATTGCAGATACCATAAGGGTTTTAAATAATTATGCTAATATCATTGTGATGCGCCACCCAAGGGAAGGGGCACCGCTTCTCGCATCGCAGTATTCCACAATTCCCGTCATAAATGGTGGCGATGGCGGCCACCAACATCCCACTCAAACTCTAACCGATCTATTGACCATAAAATATTATAAAAATGATATCAAAGATATTAAAATTGCCATATGCGGAGACCTGTTATTCGGAAGATCGGTTCATTCCCTGCTTAAGACATTGAGCAGATATCCGAATACGGAATTTGTACTGATATCACCATCCGAATTGAGAATACCGTATTATTTAAAAAATGATATTATGAAAAAACATAATGTCAGAATTCTTGAAACTACGTCCTTGGAAGAATATATGGATTATGTAAATGTGCTGTATATGACCAGAATCCAAAAAGAAAGATTTTTCAGCGAAGATGAATACATCAAACTGAAGGACAGCTATGTTTTAACTCCCGATAAGCTGAAATATGCCAGAAAAGATCTGCTTCTGATGCATCCATTACCCCGAGTCAATGAAATAGATTACGAGGTGGATAAAGACCCCAGAGCGAAATACTTTGAACAGGCAAGCCTCGGCGTGTTTGCAAGAATGGCACTTATTACACTATTATTAGGGAGGGATTATTGATGCTTAAGGTACCCGGAATCACACAAGGTATAGTGATAGACCATATAAAAACAGGTAATGGTCTTAAGATTTTTAATAAATTGAGATTGGATAAATTGGACACTCCCGTAGTTTTATTGATGAATGTAGACAGCAAGGTCTTGGGCAGAAAAGATATTATAAAAATACAGGATTATACGGACATAGATATGGACATTTTAGGGCTTATCGACCAGGGCGCGACAATCAATATAATAAAAAATAATAAAATTATTTCTAAAACAAAGGTCAAAATCCCTCGGAAAGTGAAGGGATTATTTCAATGTAAAAATCCGCGTTGTGTAACAACCGTAGATAATTACGCCGTATCGGAGTTTACATTGATCCCCAATGACGGCAAATTACAGTACCGCTGTAATTATTGCGAAGAACTCACAGAGTATAAATTATAGAGGATAGAACCGGCTCCAAAATAGATCTATTTTGGAGCTGTTTCTATTGTGATAGATAAATCATTAGCTACAAATAACTCTTTAAGTCCTTCCCATAACTTATCCACGCCTTCTTTTTTCAGTGAAGATATAGGTATTATTTTATCCTTTGCTGCCATTCCAAGCTTTTTACGAATAATTTTAAAATGTTTTTGATAATTACCCCTGGATATCTTATCGGATTTTGTTGCAATAACAACTGTTCCGTATCCGTAGTGTTTTATCCAATCATACATCATTTTATCATCTGCCGTAGGCTCATGGCGAATATCCACTAAAAGTATAACTTCATATAGATTCTTCCTACTCTGTAAATAAGTTTCTATCATTTTCCCCCAGTTTGCTTTTTCGCTCTTAGATACCTTCGTATAACCGTAACCGGGCAAATCAACCAAATAAAATTCTCTATTTACCAGATAGAAATTGATTGTACGGGTCTTCCCCGGGCTGGAACTTACCCGGGCTAAATTTTTCCTGTTCAGCATAGTATTTATGGCGGAGGACTTCCCTACGTTAGATCTTCCGACTAACGCAAATTCCGGTTTTCCATCATCCGGATATTGCTTTGGAGATACGGCACTGATTATTATTTCGGAACTAATTATTTTCATCTGCTTCGCCTCTTTTAAAAGCATGTTTTAGCACATCGTCCATGTGTTCCGCAAAGACAAATTCCAGCCTTCGTTTTACATTGCCCGGTATATCTTCCATATCCTTTTCATTGTCTACCGGCAATATCACTTTCTTTATCCCCGCTCTGTTTGCTGCAAGCACTTTTTCTTTGACCCCACCTATGGGCAGAATTCTGCCTCTCAATGTAATCTCTCCTGTCATTGCAACATCCTTGTATACGGGGATATCGGTTAGAGCGGATATCACAGCGGTCGCCATGGCCACGCCGGCGGACGGCCCGTCCTTAGGTATAGCACCCTCCGGAATATGGATGTGTATATCTAAATCCTTATGAAAATCCGGATTGATTTTAAGGTCATCGACCCTTGAACGTATATAACTTATACCCGCCTTTGCGGATTCTTTCATTATATCACCAAGTTGCCCCGTGAGGACGAGTTCGCCTTCTCCCTGCATAGGCGTAACTTCTACGGATAAAGTGTCCCCCCCTACCGGGGTCCAGGCCAAACCTCTTACGATGCCCACTTCATCTCTTATATTCGCCATCTCATATCTATAGATAGGATTACCTAAATATCTCTTTAAATTTCTTGGGGTGATATTGACGGACGTGATTTTTTCCTCTACAATCCGTTTTGCGGTTTTACGACATAAATTGGCCAACTGTCTTTCCAGATTTCTAACTCCGGATTCCCGAGTATAATAATTGATAATATCCCTTATCGCTTTTTTAGACACCTTCAAATTTTCCTCTTTTAGGCCATGTTCCTCAATCTGTTTCGGCAATAGATGTATTTCGGCAATTTTAAGTTTTTCTTCTTCGGTATACCCTGCGATCCTGATCACTTCCATACGGTCCAACAGGGGTCTCGGTATAGTATCTACACTGTTAGCCGTTGTTATAAACATCACCTTTGAAAGGCTGAAAGGAAATTCTAAATAATGATCTGTAAAATCGTGATTTTGTTCCGGATCCAACACCTCAAGCAATGCGGCGGCCGGATCTCCCCTGAAATCACTGGCTAATTTATCAACTTCATCAAATAAAAACACCGGATTTTTACTTTTAACCTGCCTGATGGCTGTGATAATCCTACCGGGAATGGCGCCCACGTAGGTTCTCCTATGCCCTCTGATTTCAGCCTCATCCCTCACACCACCCAAGGACATTCTGGCAAACTCTCTGTCTAAAGATCTGGCTATTGATTTTGCAATAGAAGTTTTACCTACCCCCGGCGGCCCTACGAGGCACAGAATCGGGCCTTTCATAGTTTTAGAAAGTTGGCGAATAGCTAAATATTCTAATATTCTTTCCTTCACCTTTTCCAATCCATAATGATCTTCGTCCAAGATCCTGGCCGATTTCCTGATATCAAGAGTATCCTTTGTTTCCTTATTCCAAGGCAGATTTAGGGCCCAGTCTATATAATTTCTGATCACCCCTGTTTCCGCTGAAGACGGTACAAGTTTTGACAGTCTGTTTATCTCCCTTTCAATCTTTTCGTTCAGTTCTTTAGAGAGCTTCAGTTTCTTTAATTTTTGCTTATATTCGTCTACCTCTTCCACTATATTCTCATCTTCGCCTAATTCTTTTTGTATTGCCTTCATCTGTTCTCTCAGATAATATTCCTTTTGGACTTTATTTATCTGTTTTTTGACCCTTTCGCTTATCTTTTGTTCAATCTCCAAGATCTGTATCTCTTCCAATAATATCCTATACAATGTTTCCAACCTGAGTTTCGGGTCAAACGCTTCCAATACCTCCTGCCTTTTGTTAGGATTTAATATGATATTTGAAGCTATAGTATCTGCCAATCTTCCCGGCATATCTATTTCAGATATATTCAGTAAAACTTCCGGAGAAATTTTATTATCAACCTCTATATATTCTGTAAATGCGTTTATAACACTGCGCATCAGAGCATCAGTTTCTATATCTTTGGTTATTTCTATTTGATCCACCTGTTCTATAACTTCCACAACAAAATGAGGGTCTTCCTGCAATATGTCTGCTATCTTTGCCCTTGAAATCCCCTCGACTAATATTCTGATAGTGTCCCCCGGTAACTTGAGCATCTGCTTAATTTTTGAAACAGTACCTACTTTATAAAAATCATCGGGAGTGGGTTCATTTATCTCCGCTTTTTTCTGGGAGGCCAAAAAGATTAGTTGATCATTCACCATGGCTTCTTCCAAAGCATTGATAGAAGCTTCTCTCCCTATATCAAAATGCATTATCATATATGGAAAAACAGTTATACCGCGTAAAGGAATTAAAGGAAGCTTACGTCTCATGACACCGTTTCTATATAATTCCATATTATCATCTCCTTGTCATGCTTTATATTATAATTATTCAGTATGTGTGTCCAATATATACTTATTATTTATTTATTCTGTTTTAACAGTCGATAATTATTATATCCCTTAATATAAAGCCTTTCAACATTTTATTTACCCTAATTTAAATTAATATATCAACAAAACAATACAAACATCTTTATATAATATCAAAATAGCACACTGCATCGCATTGTGCTATTACCTTATTATATCACATAAATTTAGTCTTCGCCGTGTCTAAACCACTCTATCCTTCCCGCCATATAATGCCAGCCGTATAACCTCATCTATATTTTCTACAGGAATCACCTCTATTTTTAATTCCTCAAACCGCTCTCGGTAATTATCCCTTGGAATTAAAACCCTGGTACATCCCGCCCGCCTTGCTGCCTCAATTTTAACCGGGATTCCCCCGACGGGTTTTACCTTCCCTCTGATAGATAATTCTCCTGTCATTGCAATTTTATTATCAATCGGTTTTTCTGTGATAGCGGAGTATATTGCTATAACCATAGCGATTCCTGCTGAAGAGCCGTCTATCGGTACACCACCGGGAAAATTCAGATGTATATCATAGTCCCTGGGATCAACATCCAAAAATTTTCTGATCACTGTCAATACATTATCTACAGAATCTAAAACCGTACTCCTTCTCTTTAAAGTTTTTCCCGATAAATTTGTCTCTTCTCTATCTACGATTCCCGTTACAATAATTCTTCCTTTCCCTTTTATAGGTATCTCTATGGTAGAGGCTTCTATTTCTATCATAATACCTATCTGTATATTATATACGGCAAGTCCGTTAACGTACCCGACGGATGGAATTTCACCTATTCTTTTCTCCATCCTGGGAGAATATTGCCCGCTTTCTATAACCCATTCCACATCTTCCAGAGTGATTTTCTTTCTATCTTGAGTCAATGCCAAACCACCCGTTATTTGTATCATATTTACTGCTTCTCTGCCGTTAGCAGCATATTTCTCTATTTCTTTCAGTGCCTTTTCTTCGATTTCCAAATTGCTTTTTTTGCAGGCCTCATTGGAAATCATGCCTATTTCCTCCGGAAGGAGGGGCCTGAAATAAACTTCAACACATCTTGATCTCAGTGCCGGTAACATATCGGATGGTGTTTTTGTGGTAGCACCGACCAATCTAAAATCTGCGGGAAATCCATTCTGAAATATTTCATGTATATATTTCGGAATTTTAGCACTTTCCGAATTGTAGTAAGAGCTTTCCAAAAAAACCTTTCTATCCTCTAAGACCTTGAGTAACTTATTCATCTGTGTTGAATGTAATTCTCCGATCTCATCTATGAACAAAATTCCGCCATGAGCCCTGGTTACCGCCCCAGGCTTAGGCTGAGGTATCCCTGCATTTCCCATTTTACCCGCACCCTGGTAGATAGGATCATGAACAGATCCCATCAGGGGGTCTGCAATTCCCCTTTCATCAAAGCGCAGTGTAGCGGCATCCAGTTCGATAAATTTTGAATTATTATTAAATGGGGAAAATTTGCTTTTTTTAGCCTCTTCTAATATAACCCTTGCTGCCGCTGTTTTGCCTACACCCGGTGGCCCATAAATTAAAACATGATGGGGATTAGGGCTGCAAAGTGCGGCCTGCAACGCTTTTAATCCGTCCTCTTGTCCTATTATATCTTCAAAAGAACTCGGCCTTGTATATTCAGATAATGGAACCGTCAATGAACGCTCTCGCATTTCTCTCAAGAGATTTATCTCTTTCCTTGACTTTTTTCCTATGGCACGTTTACTTTCATATTGACTTTTTAGTAGGTTCATAAAATAAAGACCTATAACTATAGCAAAAAAGAATTGTGTCAAAAAAAAGGCATTGGGCAAAATAAACACTCCTTTTGGGGTCAGCCTATATTAAAGACAAAAAATAAAAAACCGGGATATCAGATTTTTTATAACCCTAATTTTTAACTTCTAACCTTTAATATAGTATGCACGCACAATGTCTTTTTATTCAACAACAGCGGACAATCACGAATCGCAGCTACATGTTAATAACGCAACGTTATAAAGACAGGCTCCACCGCTTTATACATAAAACATTATTCATTTACATTGCAACAATTCATAGAATACAAAGCGGAAAAAGGCTTTATACGTAAAACATTAATCATTTACCCATAGATCTTTATAGCATTTGATACCATGTAATGTTGTGGCCTCTTTGACTGCTCTCAATACGGCCTGTTCAATCACACGAGCCGCTAAAACGCCAACCACGTTGACATCTGCAATTATTTTATTTGTAGCCAATGTAAATATAGTATCACCGTCAATCATCGTATGGGCAGGCCTCATATTCCTGGCATAGCCGTCCTGCGCCATGGAAGCAACCTTATTTGCTGTTGCTTTGGTCATCTGTGCATTTGTAACGACAACACCTATGGAAGTGTTTTTACCGGGTTCACTCCCACTGCTGTTATAGTTTTTTATCATAACATTTTCACTGTTGGCAAAGGTTTTTCCATCCCCAGCCAAAGCACCGGCTATTATACTGCCGTTTTTAGGATCTATTATATCACCAAAGCTATTAACCGCAACAATTGCACCCACTATCAGATCCCCAACCTGTATATAATAGCTTCCCAAGCCGCTTTTCATGGAATTACCAATACCAAATAATTTCCCAACCGTTGCACCGGTTCCGGCTCCTATATTTCCCTCCACCCAACAATTATCCATTTCCGAATTTATACAAGCATCGTAACCCATCGTTTTATCAGGTCTGATTTTACAATTCCCTATTTCCAGATCAAAAAGCACCGCACCCGTAACTATAGGTACCTTCGTAACCCCTACATCAAATCCAAAACCCCTATTTTCCAAATACTCCATGACTCCTGCTGCCGCATCAAGGCCAAATGCACTGCCCCCGGTGAGTAAAACCCCATGGACTTTATCTACTAAATTAACCGGGTCCAATAAATCGGTTTCCCTTGTCCCGGGGGCGCCTCCCCTTACATCCACACCCGCTACCGCTCCTTTTTCACATAGCACAACCGTACAACCTGTTGCAGCCTCAATATTTTGTGCATGACCCACCTTGATGCCCGATATTTCTATATAATTTTTTTCTAACATATAAATCCTTCTCCTTCTATATTTTTATATTATAATTATACAATATATTTATTGTTTTAACTTGATGTATCGCATGCCGCATACAAGAAGTCAGAAGCATAGATTAAATATCATAAAAACAGAGGTAAATAATAGGCGAAAACATATTAAACGAGACATACACTATATTCGTGTGTAAAAAACCAGCAATCAAAGTTGAATATTAGAAAAAATGGAGATTGCGATTCAGATATTTAAAAACAGAGATAAATAACAAACCAAAAAGATGGCAAACAAAGCGTCCCCGTGCCATGTCATTTTAGGTGGACGAAATGAAAAATCCTGGGATGGCTAAGAATAAAAATTCTTCGCTGCGCCCAGAATGAAATCTTCAACATTTTTTTACAAAATCATGACCTTTTCGGTAATCTTAGGCATCCCTTTATATCTTAAAAGATGGCAAACAAAACGTCCCCATGCCAGAAAAAGATGGCAAACAAAACGCCCCCATGCCAGAAAAGACCCATGCCATGTAGAAAAGATGGCAAACAAAGCGTCCCCATGCCAGACGGAAAAGATGGCAAACAAAACGTCCCCATGCCAGCAAACAAAGCGTCCCCATGCCACCCACGAAAAAGATGGCAAACAAAGCGTCCCCATGCCACCTCAATAAAAAAATGTCCCAACATAGGCTGAGACATTTTTTGTTATGCAGATTCTTTAGGGCCTTTTTTGCTTAAATCGGTTTTATCCGATGTCTTTAGAACAATTTTAGGTTCGTCATTATTGATGATGGTATTCTCTGTAATAATGACTTTTTCAATATCCTCCCTGGATGGGACCTCGTACATGATGTCTAACATGACATCCTCTACGATACCCCTCAATCCCCTGGCCCCTGTTTTTATTTTCATTGCTTTTTGAGCTATCTCTTTGAGTGCCCCTTCTTCTATCTCTAAAATCACACCGTCAATCTCAAATAACCTTTTATATTGTTTAGTGAGGGCATTTTTAGGCTCAGTCAATATTCGTACCAAAGCCTCTTCATCTAACTGATTGAGTGTCACTACCACCGGCAGTCTACCGACAAATTCGGGAATAAGCCCAAATCTCAGTAAATCCTCGGGTTGTATCTGCTTCAGTATAGACCCCAAATCCATGTCGCTCTTGCTTTCAATTTTAGCACCGAAACCCATGGAACTATTGCTGGTACGTTTTTGAATAATCGATTCTATACCGCCAAATGCGCCACCAACAATGAATAAAATATTGGTGGTATCTATTTGGATAAATTCCTGATGCGGATGTTTTCTACCGCCCTGGGGCGGCACACTGGCAACCGTACCCTCTAATATTTTAAGCAGGGCCTGTTGTACGCCTTCACCGCTTACATCTCTTGTGATAGACGGATTCTCGGATTTTTTAGCTATTTTGTCAACCTCGTCTATATAGATAATACCCTTTTCGGCCCTATCAATATCATAGTCCGCCGATTGAATGAGCTTAAGCAGTATGTTTTCAACATCTTCGCCCACATAACCTGCTTCGGTTAAAGATGTAGCATCTGCAATCGCAAAGGGAACATTTAATATTCTGGCCAATGTTTGTGCCAAAAGAGTCTTTCCTGATCCGGTAGGACCTAGCATCAAGATATTGCTCTTTTGAATCTCTATATCCTCATTCTTGATATCTTCAATGTTAATTCTTTTATAATGATTATAGACAGCGACGGCTAAAGCCTTTTTGGCTCGTTCTTGTCCAATTACATATTGGTCCAATATATCCTTTATTTCATTTGGTTTCGGTAAATCTACCAGATCAATCTCCATATTTTCGTCAAATTCTTCCTGAATGATCTCCTGGCATAGCTCGATACATTCATCACAGATATATACATTAGGACCGGCAATGAGTCTCCTTACTTGATCTTGAGACTTACCGCAGAAAGAGCATTTTAACTGCTTCTTTTCATCAAATCTGGACATCTCTACACCTCTTTCAACTAATGACTATTTTTTTGTGGAAATTACCTCATCAATTATACCATATTCCTTAGCTTCACTCGCCGACATAAAGAAGTCTCTGTCCGTGTCCTTTTGTATTGTTTTTAACGGCTTACCCGTTCTATCCGCCAATATCTTGTTTATTGTATCCCTGGTCTTCAAAATTCTCTCCGCATGAATACGAATATCTTCTGCCTGGCCCCTTGTTCCTCCAAGGGGTTGGTGAAGCATGATTTCCGCATTTGGAAGTGCGTATCGTTTATTCTTTTCTCCCGCTGCCAGAAGAAAAGCGCCCATACTTGCAGCCATACCGATACATATGGTAGATACATCCGATTTAATATAATTCATTGTGTCATATATAGCCATACCGGCAGTTATTGAACCTCCCGGGCTATTGATATATAATTGAATATCCTTATCAGGATCCTCGGCTTCTAAAAATAACAACTGGGCCACCACTAAACTGGCAGTGATATCATTTATTTCGTTACCCAGAAAAATAATTCTTTCCTTCAACAATCTTGAGTAAATATCATAGGATCTTTCACCCCTATTAGTTTGCTCTACGACCATAGGAACTAATGGCATTTTTTCTTCCCTCCAATATTCTTTATTTATAGTATACAGTATACTTAATTAGATTATCTTGGCATTTTCTACTAAAAAATCAACTGCTTTCTTAAAAATTATACCCTCTCTGACAGACTTTAAATCCTGTTCTCCCAATCCGGATTTCATTTCCTTGGGATCCTGCCCATATTGATCAGCCATTTTCTCGATCTGCTTGTCTATATCCTCATCGGTTGCTATAATATTTTCCTGTTCTCCAATTTTTTCTATCACTATTTCATTTTTAACTATTTTTGCAGCATCCGGCCTCATCTGTTCCCTCAGGCTTTCCTCGGTAATTCCTGTCGCCTGTAAATAATATTCTAAATTCAGTCCTTGATATTGTAAATTATATCCGAAGTCCATCAGCATATTATCTACCTGCCTTTCAATCACCGCATCAGGTATTTTAATATCTATTTTATCAGTTACCAGTTCTATAATTTTATTTCTTAATTCCTGTTCGGATTTATTTTCTGCGCTCTTTTCCAAGTTTTCTTTAATATTATTCTTTAACTCATCAAGGGTATCGAACTCTGAAACATCCTTTGCAAATTCATCATCCAATTGCGGTATTTCTTTTTCCTTTATTTCATGTATTATCACTTCAAAAACAGCCCCTTTTCCCGCTAAGTCCTTGGCGTGATAATCCTCCGGGAATGTTACCTTCACTTCTGTCTCTTCATCTATATTCTTACCCACTAACTGCTCCTCAAAACCGGGTATAAATTGCCCCGAACCAACCGTAAGGCTCCATTTTTCAGCAGAACCGCCTTCAAAAGGAACCCCGTCAATCGTTCCCTTATAATCGAGAATAATCATATCTTCTTCTTTTACCGGCCTATCTTCTACAGCAATCATTCTAGCGCCCTTTTCCAATAGATCATCTAATTCTTTTTGGATATCCTCTTCCTGTACATTATACTCCTTTTTTTCTACTTCTATACCTTTGTATTCTGTGACTTCAAATTCCGGCATAACCTCTACAATCGCTGTAAATATAACATCCTCACCTTTGTTAATTTCCCCGATATCAATTTCCGGATAGTCTACAGGATCAATATCATGTTCCTTTAAAGCGGCCCCATATGCCTCCGGAAGAACCATTTCAACAGCTTCTTCGTAAAAGACCTCTACACCATAAAGCCTTTCGATAATTCTCCTTGGAGCCCTTCCCTTCCTGAATCCCTGTACATCAAATTTAGATTTCATTTTGTTATAGGCTTTATTAATAGCTTCTTCAAATTTTGAAGAGTCTACAACTAATTTTAATGTGATTTTAGTATCTTCTTTTTTTATGATTTCTGAACTCATAATATATTGTCCTCCTCTGGATATTACTATATATCTTACAACATTGAAAAACATCCATATATTTAGAGGATGTTTAAAAAATATGCAATAGAATAACTTATCATTATCATACTAACCAATCCATATACTATTGTCAACATTATCTAAATATTTTTTATTGTTTTTTTATTTATTAGTTTATGCATAATTTAATATAAAAAAACCCTGACACTATCAGGATTTTTTCATACGTTAAAATCAACCTATTTCCCTTTTCAGGGCTGTTATACCGGTACGATGACATTCCAATATACCATAGGGTTTTAATATCTCTATGAATGCATCCGCCTTTTCGCTGGCTCCGGTAAGTTCCAATACCAAGCTCTCTTTGCCTACGTCCACTATATTTGCTTTGAATATTCCGGATATGCCTATTATGTCCGATCTGGTTTTAATATCCGCTTTTACTTTTATAAGTAACAGCTCCCTGCAAACAGAATCTTCCTTCTTCAGTTCTATAACCTTTATTACATCTATCAATTTATTCAGTTGCTTTATTATCTGTTCAACATCCTCTTCATTTCGTTTTAAAGTTATGGTCATTCTCGAAATGTCAGAATTTTCAGTCTCTCCCACGGATAGGCTGTCAATATTATATCCTCTTCTTGTAAATAATCCCGAAACCTTGCTCAAAACTCCGGATTGGTTTTCTACCAATATGGATAATATATGCCTGTTCATTTTTATCATCTCCCTTAAATAGTACTAAAATCCGGATCAACTACGGCTTCTATAAAGAAAGCTTCGTCCATGTTTAACGAATTTTCAAACACCTTTTCAAACTCTTCGTTAGAAATCACCTTTGTTCCTTTGAGCCCAAATCCTTCCGCTATTTTTACAAAATCCGATGAATGTTTGAATACAACTCCATGGATGCATCCTTTACCATATTGTTTTTCTTGTAGTTCCCGCACCATTCCCAATCTCTGATTATTAAATAGTATAACTTTTATGTTCAAATTATTTTCCCTTAGGACTCCAAGCTCAGCGATGAGCATCTGCAGCCCGCCATCTCCCATAGCACTTATGACGGTCCTATGCGGCGCCCCGAATTTAGCACCTATAGCGAAGGGCAAACTGCACCCCATGGTTCCTAAGCCGCCCGATGTAAGAAATCTTCTGTCACCTTTTATTTCAAAATTTCTGGCGCACCACATCTGATTTTGCCCCACATCTCCAACCAAAATAGTGGAATCATCCGTGATGTCGGATATGAATCTTATAGCTTTCCATGGATTTATATATTTGTGCTCATGTTCTCTTTCTATATAATCTACATTGCCCTTAATTTTTTTTGTTTCCTGCAGCCATTCTTCAGAAACGACAAAGTCCGCCCTCTCTATCAAAGCATTCAATATGTTTTTTGCATCCCCGACCACCGGTATATCCACATCCAAATTTTTACCTATCTCCGCCGAATCTATATCTATATGAATCATGGCTATATCCCTTGCAGATTGACTTATAGTAGATCTGTCGGCTATTCTTGTCCCGATGGCAATTATCAGATCCGATCGGCTTATTATCTCATTAGCATAACTCTGACCATGAGAACCAACCATACCGCAATAATTTGCACTGTTGGTTTCAATGGAACCTATACCCATGAGGGTGACAACCGCCGGCAGGTTCACTTTTTTTATAAATTTCCGCAACTCTTTGCTTGCATCGGATAAAAGCACTCCGCCTCCTGCACACACGACGGGTCTTTTGCTTTCCTTTATCTTTTTGACAGCCCTCTTAATCTGCCCTACATGCCCCACGCTTGTAGGTTTATATCCCCTTATATCTACCGCAGCCGGATAGTTAAAATCTATCTGCTGTTTCTGTATGTCCAGAGGTATATCTATTAGCACCGGCCCCGGCCTACCCGTGCGCGCTATATAGAATGCTTCTTTTATTATTCTGGGTAAGTCTTCTGCACTTTTTACCAGATAATTATGTTTGGTAAAAGACTCCGTGGTGCCTACCGTATCTATCTCCTGAAAAACATCCTTACCTATGAATTCCGAACCCACTTGTCCCGTTATGATAACCATGGGAACCGAATCCATATAAGCCGTTGCTATACCTGTTAAAATATTTGTGGCACCGGGTCCGGAAGTGACTATGCAAACCCCCGCCTTCCCGGATATTCTGGCATACCCACTGGCATTATGGGCTGCGGATTGCTCGTTCCTGACCAGTATATGTTCTATATTTGAATTTCTTAAAGATTCATATATGGGACAAACCGCCGCACCGGAATATCCAAATATTATGTCTACACCCTCCTTCTCCAAAGATTTTATTATAGCATCAGATGCTATCACTTTTCTCCCCCTTCCCTCTATGCAAAACTCCCTTCCTCAGTAATATAAAAATCCTGTATCCCTTATGATGCGTCCGTCATCTGCCTTAAAAACAAACATTTTCAGCCATATCCGTTGTAATAGTATATATTCTTTTAACTATATCAGAAAAAGTACCGTTTTGAAAGGATAATTTTAGAAAATGTCCATATTTATTTTTTTATAGAGAGGTCTCTGATCCCATGGGTTGCTCTATATCCTCACTCCCCGATCTATATCAAACAGATACAGGTAGGTTTCTTTTACCTCTCTTGCCGTAATCTGTTCAAGGGCTTCCCTATAAAGATGTAACTGTATTTTATATCTTGTTATTATGCTTAAAATATCTCCGTTAAATACGGTGTCATTTTTATAATCCACCAATATCAAGCCGTCATCTTCCTCAAAATAGCAATCTATAATCCCCTGCACCAGCAATTTTTCCTCTAAGCTTTTAGATAATCCCTCAATCACACTGCCGGCGGGTTTTTCAACAATAAAAGGAGTCTCCCTATATACACTATCTGCCTTTAGCATTCTTTTTCCTATTTCACTATTAAAATAATTCAATATTTTTTCTATATTTACTACCTCAGATTCTTCTTCCGTAATCAGCTCCTTTGCCACCATAAAATCTATCTGCCCGTGTATTTGTTCCCGGTTATAAACATTATCCAAATTCAAGTGTTGTAAAACAAAATGTATGATAGTACCTCTCTCCGCTGCCGTAAAAGCCTTTTTACCTTCAATAAATTTAGGTGACTTTATTAAAGTAGGAATCTGATGAGCAATGGAATCTATCTCCTGAACAGTTGTTTTCCGAATATCCGATACGGATAATTTTGACGGTATTAAAGTCGCATCCGGATAGCTATATTCCCAATTTAACCTGTCATAAATTTCTTCCTTGTATTTTGTATAGCCATTCGGCGAAAAATCTTTTCTATCAAAACTGATCAGTTTTTCTTTATATGCCTCTTTTTTTAATAGCTTTTCTTGTTCTTTTAATATTATGTTCTGTCTTCCCAAAATGTTTATTGACCATTTGGAGTTTTCCGTATTATATCTATATTCATCAAATTCAATCTCACCTAATTGCCTCAAGTCCTCAGCATCCGGATGTTTTATAAGAACGGGGCCTATCCAATCCATATAATTTCTTCCGTTCATCAGGGAATAGACATTATCCGACCTGTCCCATTTTTTAATCAGCTTGGCCGTGTTTTTTAAGGAACCTACAAGGATCAACTTATCCTCTGCCCTTGTAAAGGCTACATATAAAATTCTCATCTCTTCCGACAGATTCTCTATCTTGATTTGGTCCTTCATAGCAAGTTTTGCAACAGTATCCCTATAAATTCTTAAATCGGGATCGACAAATTTCGGCCCCAAACCCAGGTCCTTGTGCAATAATATATCGGCACTTGTATCCCTGAGGTTGAAATTCTTTCCCATACCCGCAGCTATAACCACCGGGAACTCTAATCCTTTGCTTTTATGAACGCTCATTATTCTGACTACATTATCATTTTCACCAAGTATCTTTGCGGCACCCATGTCTTCCCTGCTGCCCTGCAGTTTTTCAATAAATTTTATAAAGTTAAACAGGCCTCTTATGGAAGTCTTTTCAAATTGACAGGCACGATCAAATAGGACTCTGAGATTAGCCTGCCGTTGGAACCCCCCGGGCATAGCCCCTACGTAATAATAATAGCCCGTGTCCATAAAAAGTTTCCAGATAAACTGGTCTATTTTAATATATCTGGCTTCATCGCTCCATCTGTTGAGCTTCTCAATAAAAAGGACGAGCTTATATTTTAAATCATCACCATTTTCCTCGATATATCTTTCTATCGCATCATAATAAGTGCTGCTTTTGTCATATATTCTGATGTCAATGAGTTCCTCAGTGGTAAAATCCCCGATGGGAGAGCGCATGACACTGAGCAATGGTATGTCCTGTCTTTTATTATCGATCACTCTGAGCAAATTGAGAAACATGCTCACCTCTATGGCCTCAAAATATCCTGTATTGGCGTCGGCATAAACAGGTATACCCTCATTTATAAATACTTCTAAGAAATTTTGTGCCCAGTTTTGTACCGTCCTCAGAAGTACCACTATATCTTTATATTCCGTTTTTCTATATCTCTCCAGCTTTGTATCATAAATTTCTTCATTCAACAGTTCTTTGATCCTATCGGCTACAATATGGGCCTCCACCTCTATGTCCGCCAATTCCTGCAATTCCTCTTCCATATCCTCATCTGTTTCTTTTTCTATTAAATTGACCTCTATAGATGAATCCTTGTCAGATTCAAAGTTTACTCCCTGATATAGAGCCGCCCTGTCGTCATAATCTATTTCGCCCAATTCTTTGGACATGATATATTTGAATATATAATTGACACCGTTTAAAATTTCTCCCCTACTTCTGAAGTTTTTAAACAGATCTATCCGTCTATCGATGTCTTCTGCCGTGCTCTCGAAGGTTTCGTACTTTTCTATAAATAAAGTAGGATCCGCCAAACGGAAACGATAGATGCTCTGTTTAACATCACCTACCATAAACAGATTATCTTTTCGTTTGATAGATTGGATGAGAGTCTCTTGAACAATATTGCTGTCCTGATATTCATCTACAAAAATATATTCAAACCTCTCCCTATATTCCCGAGCCACCGGTTCATCGGCTAAAATCCTGAGGGCATAATGTTCCAGATCATTAAAATCCACAATACCCCTTTCCGCCTTCTTTTCGGAATATTTTTCTGTAAAGGCTACAACCAGTCTATATAAATAGTCCATGAGAGGATATAGCTTATTTAAGTCTTCCACATATTCCTTCGGGTCGGCGGCAAAAATATTATCTTTGATGTCACCTATAATACCTTTAGCCCTATCCCTCAATTCTTTACACTCTTCCTTCATCACCGGATCACTATCTTTGGAGGCCTTTAGCCTGTCATGCTCTATATCATTCAATATCTCATGGAAAGCCATGACGGGTAAATGTAAATTGTCATATAATCTGCTTGCTTGATCTATATCCGAAAGTATGGCATCCTCGTAGGATTTCGGTCCTCCGGATTTCCGTGCAAGAATCAGTGCATCATTTAAAAAATCCAAGGCCCCCTCAAGCCGGATTTCTATTCTGTCCTTGATTGTTTTAACCCAATCACTATCGTCAAAATCCTCTATGGAGAGTGCAAATTTTTCTACTTTCTCCCTGAGCCATGTTTCCGGGTAGGGCTGGCTCTGTATAAAACCGTGTACCCTCAAAACCAAATCCTGTAACGGCCTGTCTTCCTTAGTTCCGCCGAAGGTTTCCACCAGTTGAAAGAATATATCATCCGCCTTTTCGTATTCCTCTTCGAATAATTCCTCAAGGGCTTCTAATTTTAAAATGCCGGTTTCGGTTACATCCCCTATCCTAAAACCCGGATCCACATCGATGATATGAAAATGCCTCCTAACCACATCTATACAAAAGGAATGTATGGTAGATATGGATGCTCTGTTGAGCAGACTGATCTGTCTTCTCAGATGTTGTTCATCACCGGTTTTTTTGTCCATCTCTTCCATTATCGCCGTTGATATTCTCTCCCGCATTTCTCCGGCTGCAGCATTGGTAAATGTCACTATGAGAAGCCTGTCTATATCTATCTTGTCTTTTAATATAATCCGGATAATCCGCTCAACAAGCACGGCAGTTTTACCGGAACCGGCTGCTGCAGATATTAAAAGATTACTTCGCACGGCATCTATGGCTGCCTGTTGTTCTTCGGTCCAGTTCATCATTACGGCACACCCCATTTCTCTATTTTATGTTGCTTTAATTATATCATATGTAAAAAAACAATCCCAAAACCTTGTTCAGATTTTGGGACTACAATTATAAACTTATCTTTAATATTATGTATATTTTACGTCATATCAGATTCCGGTGATTTTTATTATTTCATTTTTATTAGTGCTTAAAAGCAAGGTATAAATAAATTAGGCCTATAACGATATAAAGCCATGCATAATGTGTAAAATAATAGGCTATGTAGGACACTCCCAATAGTGCATAAGGTATGCTTATATTTTTAATATCCATTTATAGTTCACCCCCCTATTTAATTTTATATCATTAACTACTTTATTATCCCACTTTTTGCACTGTCTTGCAAGTAATCTTTTACCATGAATACATAGTTTCCATATGTTCCTCGAAATGATAATAATCAAGAATAAATGCGGCATCAGAAAATAGTTCCTCTGCAATATTCCATCCATATCTTCCTCATTGACAACTGTAACCAATATATCCAATTAAATAAATTCTAATTTACAAATTTGTAATAGCATAGATGTGTAAAGTAAACATAAATTAAATATTAACTGATATTGTTTATATATAGTTTATATTATCATGTTATTATAATGAACGGGTGAAGGTATAAATACGATATTTTCGAGTCAAAAAATAAATGAGCGTTTTTAAATTTGCTCCCAATATAAAAGGAGGAGCACAATTGAAAAATACAATCCAAAAAATCTTAAAAAAATTAAATCTATTAAAAAGCCTGTATTGATCGGTATAACAATAGCTCTAATTTTATTGACACTACTGATTTTTAGAGCGATAGGGGGCAAAAGCGGAAAGGCATCTGTCACTGACAGCACCAGCACTATCACATTGGCTAAAACCGATATACAAAATATTCTTTTTATTAAAGCGATGGCTCCGTCACCTATTATATTTGTGGCTGTCTTAAAACTGTCCTGAATCATGAATATTACCAACATCAAACCAAGAGCCTCTTCTCCAGGCCCCGAGGACCGGAGAAGAATTGCGTTAGGCTGAACTAGCTCCGGAAATATGCAAAAAATCAATATTATTTCAGGGATTTCATGTATTTTAATACTGTTTTTTCATTTCTACTAATTGTACTTCATATCCATCCGGATCTTTGACAAAAATAAATTGAATATCAGGATTAGGTGAAATCGGGCCACGTGAAATAGGAATATTGTTTTCCTTAAGAAGTTCTCTTACAGAATCCATTGATTCCGTTGCTATTCCAACAGTAATATCAGAGCTGAAATTCTTGGGCGGACTATCTGATAATTCGATTAATTCAATTTTAGGCTTATTTTCTTCACCTAGCATAGCCATCTCCATTCCTTCCCCTTCATGTTTACTATGAATAGGAAGCCCTAATATCCCATTATAAAAATCTAAAGATTTTTTAAAATCTTTAACCGGTAAAGTAACCCAACAAAAATACATATTTACTCCTCCTTTTTTGTTATTATCTGTTAATTCAAGTGTAAACGTCCAATAATCACATGTGATTATTGAATGCTTACACTATTTCTCACTAAATACAATTAAAACATCATTTTCAGTTATTAATGTGTCCGGCGATATAGGAATTGTTATTTTATGCCCATTTCTTATAGCTAGAATAGTTATACCGTGATTATGACGTATATTCGCCTCTCCTACAGTTTTATTTAGCCATTCATCGAATGGCTTCATCTCCGTAATTGTATAATATTCCGAGTCTTCTAAAATTTCCATTATATTAGGCTCTACAATTGTTCTGGCTAATTTATATCCCATTTCATGTTCCGGTAAAACAACTTTATCTGCCCCAATACTTTTTAATATCTTTTTTTGACGTTGATTTCTAGCTTTCACTATAACATATTTTGCACCGTTTTCTTTTGCAATCATAGTCGCTATTTGAGAAGTCTCAAATTCTCCACCCATTGCTAGTATAACCACATCAAAGTCATTCAACCCGAGTTTAATCAGAGTATTTTCATCTGATGCATCCCCTTGCACAACGTGTGTTGCATATTCTGTAGCAAAATTAACTTTTGCCTCATCTTCATCACAAACCAAAATATTTACATCATACCCGGACAAAGCTTGGACAATGCTCATTCCAAACCGTCCTAAACCCAATATTGCAAAATTTTTATTTTGTTTTTTTTTCACCACACTATCCCTCTATTCTGTTCACATTTTTATCCAATAATAACTCGTTCATCCGGTAAACTTATGACATTAATCTTTCCATGTAGTTTTAAATTAAGTGCAACTACAACTGTAACCGGACTAAGTCTACCCAAATACATACAGAAAATCAATATCACTTTTCCTTTATTAGAAATACTAGAAGTAATGCCTGTTGACAATCCAACTGTACCTGTTGCAGAGCAAACCTCATATAGTAAATCTAAAAATGAAAATTGATTCAAACTGAAGTATTCTGTGAAATATAATAATATTGTGGAAATAAAGACTACAATCAACATAGTTATAACAACAGTTAAAGCTTTTAGCAATAAGTCAAAAGGTAATGAGCGTCTAAATATTTCAAGTCTGTTTTTCCCTCTTAAAACAGATACTACAGAAATAATAATAGTAGCAATAGTTACTGTTTTCATACCACCGGCAGTACCGGCAGGAGAACCACCAATTAACATCCATAAACATGAAATAGTTTTTGAAATTTCTCCTAGTTCCCCTTGAGAAATCGTATTAAAACCTGCAGTGCGAAGTGTTACAGATTGAAATAATGCAGCTTGTATTTTCTTAAATATTGTTAGATTTCCAATTGCGGCTGGATTGAACCACTCAAATAATAAAAATAATAGAGCCCCTCCAATAATCAATATACCGGTAACTGCAAATACAATTTTGCTATGAAGACTCATATGAATTATTCTTAATCTCAGAGATCGTTTTTCTTTATTTTGTACAAGTTTAATCATCTCCCACCATACGTTGAATCCAAGTCCACCTGCAATAATCAAAGCCATAATAGTATAATTTATAGGTCCGTTTGATTTAAAGGGAACAAGACTATTCATACCTATGTTATCAAATCCGGCATTACAAAATGCGGAAATCGAATGAAAGACTCCTTGAAATAGAGCTTCGTGTAGCCTTATTCCCATTTTTGTATAAAATATAATAGAAAGAAATATTGCACCTATAATTTCAATAGTAAAGGTAATCAAGATTACTCTTTTTACCAACTTTACCATACCACCTATGTTGTCTTGATTAAAAGAAGCTTGAATGGCCTTCCTATCTCTTAAGGAAATTTTTTGGTGAGTTAACATCATGCCAATTGTAATTACCGCCACAAAACCTAGGCCACCAAATTGAATCAACATTAAGATTATAATCTTCCCAAACAAAGTCCAATGCTCCATTGTGTTTACCACCACTAGTCCGGTAACACAATTTGCAGAAGTAGCCGTAAATAAAGCATTTAAAAAACCAATACTCTCCCCTGATTTACTTGCAATTGGTAAGTTTAACAAAAATGTTCCTATCAATATCATAAAAACAAATCCCATCATAATTGTTTGAGACGGTGATAAGTGTTTTATTTTTTTCTTCATTCAGCACCTCGATTTCATATTAGTGCATAAGTATAGACAGGGAATATTTTATGTTTTTAGACAATCTTCATATAGTTGCGCAAAAATTAATATTTTTAAAACCATTATAAACCATTATAACAAGTATTTCTTGATGCGGCAATTTTTTTAGATGTCTATTTATTAAAACAGTATGTACAGCCATCAATCTCCTGGATCATGGGGGACAGATGGGACCGCTGAAAAACGGTATAAATTGATGAAACGACCGACAAAGAAAATATTTAGAACTTATGAAAAATTTCCATGGTCCGGACCGTGCCCATGGGCAAATCAGCCCGGCACAACCGGGTTAATTGTTTACATTCAGTTTATATCTTCATGATATAATAAATAAATGGAGGTGGAGTATATGATAAATATTCTTGTTGTTGAAGATGATATAAAATTAAACAAATTATTTTGTACTGTACTGAATAAAAGCAATTATCGTACTTTCTCCGCCACGGACGGAGCTGAAGCACTGGAAATTTTGGATAAAGAGTATATAGACTTGATTGTCCTTGATATTATGATGCCAAATATGGATGGTTACGAACTTACTAAAATTCTGAGAGATGCTGATTATGATTTGCCAATTTTAATGATTACGGCAAAGGACGATTTTAAGGATAAACAAAAAGGGTTCAATATGGGAATAGATGATTATATGGTAAAACCTATAGATGTAAATGAAATGGTTTTGAGAGTAGGTGCCCTACTTAGGAGGGCTCAAATTATAAATACCAGAAAAATTGAAATAGGCAGTACTATTCTTGATTATGATTCCTTGACGGCTATTGTAGGGAATGATGAGTTCCTTTTGCCACAAAAAGAGTTTTATTTGCTTTATAAATTACTTTCCTATCCAAATAAAATTTTTACAAGACAGCAGCTGATGGATGAAATTTGGGGCATGGATTCCGAAACAGACGAAAGGACCGTAGACGTTCATATTAATCGTTTGCGAGATAGATTTAAGAATTCCTCTGACTTTAAAATTGTTACAATCAGAGGCCTTGGATACAAGGTGGTGAAGAATAATGGAAAAAAGGTATAATTCTACCTTATGGATTTATTTTGCTTTCATAGTATTTGGAATAATGCTGGCAACTGCTTTTATAATGTCATTTTTGGTATATATATTATTCCAGATAGGTCTTTTGAATCAACATAATAGAAATCCATTTGCACCTATTGTACTCCTATTGTTTATCAGTGTAATCATTGGTACCGGTATCTCCCTTTTCGTTGCGAAAAAGATACTAAAACCCATTACAAACTTCAGTAATGCTACAGATGAAGTCGCAAAAGGAAATTTTGATATAAGGATTAATGAAAAAAATCCCGTTAGAGAAATACGAGATTTGGCTAAGAATTTCAATATGATGGTTCATGAACTATCTAGTATTGAGACCTTGCGAAATGATTTTATAGTCAATGTATCCCATGAATTTAAAACCCCAATTGCAACTATAGAAGGATATGCTACACTTTTGCAACAGAATGATCTGTCAGACATCGAATATAAGGAATATACCCAAATGATTATTCATAGCGCAAGGCAGCTTAATACCCTATCCGGTAATATATTAAATCTTTCAAAGTTAGAAAACCAGGAAGTAGTCTTGGAAAAAACTCTTTACCGGCTTGACGAACAGATTCGGCATGCCGTATTGATGTTGGAACCCGAATGGAGTTTAAAAAATTTAGATTTTCAACTTGATTTAATTAAAAAAGAATACTATGGCAATGAAGGGCTCTTAATGCAAATATGGATTAATCTAATTGAAAATGCTATCAAATTTACTCCCCAAGCCGGAAAAATCCATATAAGTCTAAGTGAAAAATTTCCGCACCTTATATTTAAAATTACCGATACAGGTCTTGGCATCCACGATTCAAGCAAAAACTATATATTTGATAAGTTTTATCAGGGAGACACTGCTAGAAAAACAGAAGGTAGCGGTTTGGGCCTGGCCCTGGTAAAAAGAATTGTTGATTTATCTAAAGGAGAGATTATGGTAGAAAGCGCAATAAATAAGGGAACTACTTTTACAATTCTTCTTCCCTCCTCTACTAATTTAGCAACTCCGTCGTAAATGACCGGCTTATTTCTTATGCCGGATTTTTATATCTTTCTATATTGGCATCACTCAGAAACTCGTATGCATTATTTATCTCTTGAAATCTTTGTGTAGCATCAGGGGCTTTATTTACATCAGGATGATACTCTTTAGCCTTTTTCCTGTATGCAAGTTTTATTTGGTATTTATCTGAACCATAATCTACATCTAATATATCACAACTTTTTTCATATTTATTTTTAAAATCAATACTTGGATTAGTATATGCTTGGTTACCATACCCATAGTTTTGCCCGCTCCAATTATAACCGCCATAACTTCTGCTTCTCTGTGAATTTTGATATTCGGCCCATTGTCTGAACCTTTCCTCCCATTCTTTTTGTTGGGCTTCTTGTCTTTTCTGTTGTTCTTTTCTTCTTCTTTCCTCTTCCATTTTTCTATATTTTCTTCCATATTCACCAAAAGTTTTAAACTGAGATTTTCTGTCATTTATTAAATTATCAGAATAATCAAATAGATATTCTGTAAACGCATACCTTATATATTTCAGATAGGATACAAATTTAGTTCCCAGTATCGGAAATATTATTAAAAACATTATTATTAAAAATGTAAAAGGATTAAACAATAGGGCAGGACCAAAAAACATAAGAAATAAAAATCCTCCCATTGAAATAAGTGATATTATTCCCTTTCCAATTCCTTTAACTAACATTATTATAGATTCTACTATATAGATAAATATATTAAAAACCGATGCAATAATAGTAGCTAAACCATATATAATTTTTCCCCATGTTTTTTTTAAAATATTCATATATTATTTAACCTCTTCTCCTAATAATATGCTAAGTCCTGCCTTCAAATTTTTCCCTGCATTTAGGACATGTAATTTTGATCCTGCCTTTCCCTTTAGGAAGTCTTAACTCCGTTTTACAATTGGGACATTTAAAATATTTATGGGTTTTTCTTTCCTTAAACCTTCTTTGTATATTTTTATATTTTGAGTAGATTGGTGATATGAAAATTGAAAATTTATAGTTTTCCATTCTACGCCCGGCAATATCCTTTGAAAACATCCTGTAAATACTAAATACCAATGGTATATAGGAAATAAATGTAAACAAAGATAGCCGGGTTAAACTACCTACTATAGTCAATAAAATGCTTATTGCTAATAATACTATAGAAAGCTGATCTCCACCGTATCTTCCCTTCAAGAATTTCTTTAATATATTCATTTTACAGCCCCTTTCCAGCGAAGACAATGCTTAAAATCTACACACGACAACCTCTATCTGATTATATAACAAACTAATAATATACAAGGCTGTACTAAATAGGACAGATTCTCTCCGAATGGAATATATTAAGCAAAGGAACAGACAAAAGTTCTATACTTGTTTTTCTTCTAATAATGTTAGATTTTTGAAATGTAGCACTATAAGGGTTATTGACAAAACACCTGCTAAAAAATCAGCTATAGGCCCTGCGTATAAAACACCATTTATTCCCAAAAAGAGTGGTAGAATGATAATTAAAGGAATTAAAAAGAATCCCTGGCGTGAAACTGAAAGAATGATTCCCCGTCTTGCATCACCAATAGCTGTAAAATAATTGACTGTAAGAGGTTGAATACCAAATATGCAAACCATCATCATAAATACACGCAGATACTTTATAGCAAACTCATAGTAGAGTTCATCTCCGGATCCGAAGATTGATATTATCTGGCGAGGAAATATTTGGAAGGCCAAAAATGCCAGAATACTGAATGTAATTGATCCTACAAATGCTGTTTTATATGTTTTCTTTAATCTTTCATAATTTTTCGCCCCCATATTAAAGCCATGAATCGGCTGACAGCCTTGTGCAATACCCACTGCAAAGGCACTTAAAATGCTATTTAGCTTTGCCACTATTCCTGAGACAGCAAGGGGTATATCACTGCCATAAACACTCAAGGCTCCATAACGTGAAAGGGTATTATTCATAACGATATTGACCGTCATCATAATGATGTGATTAATAAAGTTGGAAACTCCAAGCTTTGCAATAGAAATAACATATTTTAGTTTGAGACCCAGTATATTAAAGTGTATTTTAACTGTTTTAAATTTTGGAAAATATGAAACTACCAAAATAAAAGATATGATTTGTCCAATAACGGTAGCCAGTGCCGCACCCCCAATTCCCCATTTGAAAACAAACATAAAAAGCCAATCAAGAAATATATTTATTATTGCACCCGAAGACACTGCAATCATGGCATATGCAGGACTTCCATCAGCACGAATAAAGTTACTTGCTGATTGTGTGAAAAGCAAGAATGGAATTCCAAACATTGTAATTCCAAGGTAGCTTTGGGCTAAAGGTAATACAGTTTCTGTTGCTCCGGTTAAAAGTAGTATAGGAGTTTTAAATATTAGTACTAAAATAAAAAGAAGAGGTCCGCATATAGATAAAAGTGATAATCCGGTTCCAATATATTTTGCGGCTTCTTTTGGTCGCTTAGCACCAATATTTATATTGAAGTTTGAAGCTGTACCAACTCCAATTAACTGTGCAATAGCAGCAGATAGAGTTGTAACGGGAAAAGCAACATTTGTTGCTGCGTTTCCTAGCATACCAACAACATGACCAATGAATATTTGGTCGGTTATATTATAGGCTGCTGCTATAAGCATAGCAACAATTGAAGGAATGGCATATTTTAGAATTAAACTTGGAATAGGAGCATATCCTAATGGGTTTTCTAATAATTCTTCGTTAATACTTTCCCTTGTATTTGATTTCATAGCGCGCCTCCTTATATATCTATCTTTAAAACCTATCAACTTAATAAAACAAATGAGACCTGAAACACTTCTGGTATAATGGATTCACGACAATCAACATTACCTCCCAGAAAAGAGTTTCAAATCTCATGACTCCGCTAATAGATTAATCGCATCTATAAAATTAGTTGCTTATGCACTTTGTTCAAATTGGCTATTGTAAAGTTCCGCATAGAATCCATCCTGTGATAGTAACTCATCATGAGTACCGCTTTCAATAATATCGCCATTATCCATAACCAGTATCAGATCGGCATTTCTTATGGTGGACAGTCTATGGGCAATGATAAAGGATGTTCTTCCTTCCATCAGATTATCCATAGCTTCCTGTATTAATATTTCTGTTCTCGTATCAACAGAACTTGTTGCTTCGTCCAAAATTAACATAGGCGAATCTTTTATCATGGCTCTGGCAATAGCTATTAATTGCTTTTCCCCCTCAGATATATTTGCATTTTCATCTAATACAGTATCGTATCCTTTGGGAAGTGTATTTATAAAATGATGAAGGCCTACGGCTTTACAAACCTTGACTATATCATCATCTGAAACATTTTCCTTATTGTATATAATATTCTCTTTGACTGTTCCTTCAAATATCCAAGTGTCTTGCAATACCATACAGAACAGATCATGAACATTTTCCCGAGTAATTTCAGAAATAGGTATTCCATCTATAACAATTTCCCCTTGATCTACTTCATAGAACTTCATTAATAAATTTACTATTGTGGTTTTACCCGCTCCGGTAGGCCCTACTATAGCAATTTTTTGTCCGGATCTTGCAGATGCTGAAAAATTATTAATAACTTTTTTGTCCTTTTCGTATCCAAACTGAACATTCTTAAAAATAATGTTTCCTTTTGTTTCTTCTAATACTGTATCTTTTCTACCTTCATAAGTCAACTCTTCTTCCTCCAAAAAACTAAATACACGATAACTGGCTGCACTGGTGGATTGCAGATTTGTAGCTGCCTGAGCAATTTGATTTAATGGCCGGGTAAACAGTCTTATATATACCATAAAGGCTACTATTACCCCAAAGGATATAGTTCCCCTTATAGCTAATGCGGCTCCGGTAATAGAAACAGCTACATATCCAAAGTTTCCGATAAAGCCCATCAGAGGCGTCATCAATCCTGACATGAATTGAGATTTCCAACCACTATTATAAAGGTTTTTATTTATGCTTTGGAATTCCTTTCTTAATTTTTCCCCTGCATTATAAACCTTTACTACATTGTGGCCATTATACACCTCTTCTACATGACCATTAATTGCTCCCAAAAACTCTTGTTGTTGAACAAAGTATTTCTGTGATCTTGATATAATAAAAGCCATAAAGGTAAACCCGACAAGAGTGGATACTATAGCCGACAATGCCATTATCCAATTTGTTTTAAACATCATAAATAAAGAACCAAAAAATAAAGTGGCTGCCGATACCAAATTTACAATAGATTGGTTTAAAGTCTGCCCTATAGTATCTACATCATTTGTTACGCGGGATAAAATATCCCCATAGCTGGTAGAATCAAAATATTTTAAAGGCAATTTATTAATCTTATTAGATATATCGGTTCTCATACTTTTTGACATTTTTTGAGTCACAGTAGCCATAATAAAACTTTGAATAAATGATAATGACACACTAGCAGCATAAAATCCTGCTAAGGTGAAAGCAATATTTCTTACAGCTTTCATATCTATTCCTGTCATAAGACCTTCCGTAATTATATCTGTCATTGCACTCAGTCTATCCGGACCTATAATAGTAAATATAGCCCCGCCTATGGCGGAAAAAAGGGCAATAATAACAACAGGATAAAATGGTTTGGAATAGGAAAGTAACTTACCCCAAGTTTCTTCAAAAGTATGCTTTTCTTTTGTATTTGACATCATAAATTGATTTCGCCTAGGCCCTCGCATCATAAGAAATTTCCTCCTTTGATAATTGTGAATAGGCTATTTCTTGATACACATGACAATCTTTTATTAACTCATCATGTCTACCTATTCCTACAATTTTACCTTCATCAAGTACAATTATTTTATCAGCATTTCTGATTGTTCCAATCCTTTGTGCCACTATAAAAGTTGTAGAGCCAATTTTCTGTTTATCTAAATCTTCTCTTAATTTTTTATCCGTTTTATAATCCAAAGCCGAAAATGAGTCATCAAATATCAATATCTCAGGTTCTCTACCTATAGCCCTTGCTATGGCAAGCCTTTGTTTTTGGCCGCCGGACAGATTAGTACCGCCTTGAGCCACTGCAGCATCATAAGTGTTCTTCATTTTTTCTATAAATTCACTTGCATTAGCTATTTCAGCAGCTTCCTTTATGTCTTCTAAATTAAGTTTTTTCTTATGACCTTCCCCAAAATCAATATTAGATTTTATAGTTCCGGAGAATATTACAGCTTTTTGAGGAACATACCCGATTTTATTATACAAATCTTTTTGTTTGTATTCCTTTATATTTATACCGTTAATCAATATTTCTCCCTCGGTAGCATCATAAAATCTTGGAATTAAATTTATTAATGTGCTTTTCCCACTGCCTGTTGAACCAATGAAAGCGATTGTTTCCCCGGGTTCGGCTTTAAAAGATATATTATGCAGAACATATTCATTTGCATCAGGATATTTAAAGCTAACATTTTTAAATTCTACCTCTCCCATGGACCAAGGGATTTGACTTAGGTCCCCATCAATAATCTTAGCATCCGTATCTAAAACTTCATTTATACGATTTATAGAAACTGCAGCCCTTGGGAATATTACAAATATCATAATTAGCATCATAAATGACATTACTACCTGCATGGCATAGGAAGAATATACAATCATATCTGTAAACAGTCCTAATTTAGCCTCCATAGCAGCTCCATTTATAAGATAAGCTCCAATCCAATAAATAGATAATGATAAACCGTTCATTATTAATTGCATACTGGGCATCATAATGGCCATCAATCTGCCGGTAAATAAATTTGTTTTTGTTAATTTTTCATTTGCCACCTCAAATTTATCTGTTTGGTAATCTTCTGCATTGTATGCTCTTACCACACGAACACCTATAAGGTTTTCCCTAGTAACTCTATTTAAATTGTCGATCAACTTTTGAATAATTTTAAATTTAGGCATGGCAAAAATAATTAATACCGATACTATGGATATTAAAAATAAAATTGCACTCCCTGTTGCTGTCGACCATTGCCAACTTTTACCTGATATTTTGACAATAGCCCATGTAGCCATTATAGGCGCCTTTATCATAACTTGAAGCCCCATAGCTACAATAGTTTGCACCTGTGTAATATCATTTGTAGACCTGGTTATTAAACTGGATGTTGAAAAAAGTCCGATTTCTTCCATAGAAAAAGATTCTACTTTATCATATAAATCTGTTCTTAGTCTATAGGATAAGGTAGCTGCTAATCTTGCTGCAAAAAAACCCACAATAAAGGCGGCTATTAAACTTCCTACTGCACATAGCAGCATGTAGCCACCTGTTACCCAGATTTCTCTTATTTCGCTGCCGGGGGTCTGCACTAATCTGGTAACTTCCGACATGTAATCCGGCAACTTTAAATCAAGCCAAACTTGACTTGATATAAAGGCAATTGATATTGCTAATTGTATCCATTCTATCCATTTAAAACGCCTTAGTAGTTTAAACACAATAACATTTCCTCCTAGTTAAAATTTTGTTCTGCTTTAAGTGCTTCAACCGGATCCCTTAAATAAATTCTAATTTATAAATTTATAATAGCATAGATGTATGAACTAAATATAAATTGAATATTAACTGAATATTAACTGATATTGTTTATATATAGTTTATATTCTCATGTTATTATAATGAACGGGTGAAGATATAAATACGATATTTTCGAATCAAAAAATAAATGAGCGTTTTTAAATTTGCTCCCAATATAAAAGGAGGAACACAATTGAAAAATACAATCCAAAAAATCCTAAAAAAAATTAGATCTATTAAAAAGCCGGTATTGGTCGGTATGGCAGTAGTTCTAGCTTTATTGGTACTGCTAATTTTTAGAACGATAGGAGGCAAAAGCAAAAAAGCATCTATTACCGACAATGCCAGCACTATCACATTGGCTAAAACCGACATACAGAATATTCTTTCTATTTCAGGTCAGGTAGACAGTACAAATACGATAAATATATTCACCTCCTTAAATTCTTATCCGATAGAAGAAATATTTGTAGAAGTCGGTGACAAAGTAGAGGAAGGTGAACTATTAGCACAAATAGATACTACCAATCTGGAATATGAAATAAAACAAGCGAAAAATAATCTGAAGAATGCAACTGAATCATTCAACACAGAAAAACAAAATTATCAAAATAGTATCATCAACGCTAAAAATTCTTTGGATTCCGCCATTATCTCGAGAGATAAACAGCAACTTTCATATGAAAAAATACTGGCTGAGTATAAAAAAGCGGAGGAAACTATGCTTAAGTCTTTTGACTCCTATACCTACGATAATACCATTGATGAGTCCTATATAACCCTAAAAAGAAAATTAGATGAATTAAAAGATGCTGAAAATGAACATTTGGAAGCTCGTAAAGATTTTGATGACTACACCTATCAAAACACTATCACCGATGCAAAGGCTAAACTGGATCGAGCCTTAAATGATTTAAGAGATGCTAGAGAAGATCTTCGAACTCAAAAAAATAATTTTGATGATTACACCTATGAAAATGCCATCAGGGAAGCAAAAGCCTGGCTTGATAGTAAAAATGAAGAACTCGAAGAATTAAAAAATCAAAAAAATAATCTATATACTGAATCTGGCAGCAATTCACCTGATGCAGAATTAGAACAAGAACAGGCGATTAAAGATGTAGACAATCAAATAAAAGCTGCTGAGCAGGCCGTAGCCGAAGCAGAAAGAGCCTATAATAGGGCCATTGACAATTTAGAGCGTGCAAAAGATAATGCTATTAATACTGCTGAAAAAAATCTTGATTCAGCTAGGAATTCGGCCGATGATGCACAAAAGACCTATGATAGGGCTATTACAGATATGGAACGTGCCCGAGATTCTTCTATTGAATCCGCAGAGGATAAAATTAAAAATGCCCAAAAAGCGGTAGACGATGCGCAAAGAGCCTACGACAGAGCAATCAATGATTTAAAACGAGCACAAAATGACCATATTGAAGATAATGAAGAAAAGCTTATAATAGCAAAACGGAATTTGGCAGATGCTGAAAAATCATTGGAATCATCAAATTTAAGTGTAGCAAATGCCGAAGACAGTCTAAAACAAGCAAAATCCAAGGCAGCACCGAGTGGTTCCTCTGTTTCAAATCAACAGATTACACTGGATAAACTTCTTGACCAAATGAAAAAAAGTCAGATCAAGGCTACCGGGACAGGTACGATTACCTCTATCGGTGCAGTTGAAGGAACCAATCCTACCGGAGTTCTTTTTGTGATAGAGGACACAAATATACTTTATGTTACGGCAAGAGTAAAGGAATATAATTTAAAAGACTTGTTTTTAGGGCAAAAATCTCTCGTTACAACGGATACCACCGATACGGAGGTATTTGATGGTGAAATCATATATATTTCACCAAAGGCTGTAACCGAAGCAGGTTCAACAAATGTTGAGTTTGAAATTTGGGTTAAAATCTATAATCCTGATGAAAGTATCAAAATTGGTATGAATGCCTTCGTGGAAATAATTCTTGAGGAAAAACAGGATACTTTTGTTGTCCCCTTATCTGCCATTATTTCAAATGATGAAGGTGATTTTATTCAATATCAGTCCCATGAAGAAATTTCACTTTTACCGGTTGAAATCGGTATAAAAACCACCACATCAGCAGAAATATTTGGTGAAGGTTTAGTTGACGGCATGATTATTATCAGTGGCTCTTACCCATCCTCACAAAACGAAATGAGGATCCCAATGGGTGGTTCTCCCTTTGGCAACTAGAAAATTGGGGGTGTATATATGTTGGAGTTAAATAATATAGTAAAAAAATATTTTATTGGAAAACCTAATGAACTTGAGGTATTAAAGAAAATTTCACTGACAATCGATGAGGGCGAATTGATATCCATCGTCGGTCAATCCGGTTCGGGAAAAACCACCTTGATGAACATAATCGGGGCACTGGACCGGCCTACGGAAGGAACATACGTCCTTGACGGCACTCCAATCGAAGAAATGACGGATAATGAATTGTCGGAAATTAGAAATAAAAAGATAGGTTTTGTCTTCCAAACCTTTAATCTTATAGCGAAGATCAATGCCCTCAACAATGTTGAACTCCCCATGTTTTATAAAGGGGTTCCCAAAAAAATCCGTAGAGAACGAGCAAAGCATCTACTGAGCCTTGTTGGCATGGAAGACAGACTCACTCACATGCCTAACGAACTTTCCGGGGGAGAAAAACAAAGGGTAGCTATCGCACGCTCACTTGCCAATGAACCATCTATCATCTTAGCAGATGAACCCACCGGATCACTTGATACTGAAACCGGCGATATAGTGATGGACTTGTTTTTCAAGATCCATGAAGAAGAGAAAAAGACTGTCGTCTTGATAACTCATAATGAAGGGTTAGCAAAACAGACTGAGAGAATCATCACTATCAAAGATGGGGAAATTGTTAATGATGTGCCGAATTTGACACCTTATAGAAGGGAGAATTCTGTATGATATTAGAAAATATTACTTTAGCGTTCTCTTCTCTTAGATCTAATAAGATGCGTACCCTTCTTACAATGCTCGGCATAATTATTGGAATTGCATCGGTTATTTCCATTGTAACCATAGGTGATACTATGGAATCATCTGTAAGTTCAAGCCTTTCTTCTCTTGGCACTACTAATATAATGATAAATGTACAGGAAAGAGATAATGACAACTTTATGTTTATGTTTGGGATGGGTCTGAACTTAAACGGAAAAACACCGGATTCCTCTGATCTTTTAACAGATAACATCATAAATGATTTTAAAACTAGGTATTCTGATGCAATTCAAGGCATATCGTTAAGTTACTCCGGCGGTAGTGCCACTGTAAAGGATAAGGAACTGTATGCAAATGTTTCCATCACCGGAATAAATGATGATTATACAAAAGCCAATAGCATCACTTTGCTCTCCGGCAGAGAAATATCCAAGCAGGATCTGGATAATTTTACAAATGTCGCTGTTGTATCTGATAAACTGGTCTCCAATATGTTTGCCGACCGGGAAGATGTGATAGGCGAAACTATTAAAGTCTATAAAACAGATGCTATTGAACTATATACTATCATAGGCGTTTACAAATATGTTTCTGACGGAATGAGCATGGTATCGGAAAAAGATATGCAAACCGGTATGTATATACCTTTGAGCACTGCTAGAAAGGATATTATCGAAAAAAACTATGATAATTTTACAGCTGTGGCAAATATTGATGAAGATATAGAATCATTAACCAATGAAATTCAAGGCTATTTTAACGGAATTTACCGCCAAAATGAAGATTGGAATGTATCCGTAACAAATATGGCTTCTATGCTGGATGCTTTAGGTGATGTCCTTGGAACCATAACCTATGCCATTGCCTTCATAGCGGCAATCTCTCTGTTAGTTGGCGGAATAGGGGTCATGAATATAATGTTGGTCTCTGTCACGGAAAGAACACGGGAAATCGGTACAAGGAAGGCACTTGGAGCAAAAACATTTCATATACAGATACAATTTTTAATTGAAGCGATCATTGTCACGCTGATTGGCGGAACCATAGGAATAATTCTGGGCATCGCTATTGGTTCCATTGCATCATCACTGCTTGGCGTTACGGCTACAGTTTCCGCATTTATGGTTTTCCTCAGTTTCATTTTTTCTATGGTTATTGGAGTGTTTTTTGGGTTATATCCGGCAAGTAAAGCAGCGAAACTTGATCCTATTGAAGCATTAAGATATGAATAATTTTATTCGAGATTCTATTTGCATCCCCCGATGGGGATAATGATCTTTCAAATATTATTGAAAACTTTCTCTATATATAATACTATAATTGTATATTATTATGATTTTTGGAGGTCTGTCGTTTTGATTTCATTAAATAATACATTGATCAAAGAGCTTTCACTTCTTCCTGAAGGAGCCAAAATTATGATTATCGGCGAAGCCGATACGGGCAAGAGCACTGTAGTCGCGGCCCTTGCACGCTGGTTCCGAAATCAATCACACAAAGTTGCTGTTGTGGATTCTGATATGGGGCAATCCGATATAGGCCCTCCCGGCTTTATATCCTATGGAATTGTGGAACGAGACATCGCCTCTTTACAATCGATCACAAATAACGGTTCATATCTGATTGGGAAAACTTCACCTTATGGAAGGGAGCTGTCTATGGTGACAGGCACCAAGGTCTGTACCGAAGCCGCTGGGCACCAGGGAGCCGATACAATACTGATTGACACATGCGGGCTTGTAAAATCTTTGAAAGGTATACAACTTAAATGTGCTAAGGCGGAGATAATTAAACCGGATCTTATATTGGCGCTGAAAACACCCGGGATCGCCCCGCTTGTTAATCGCCTTAATCTACTAGGGTTTCATGTCCGCAGTTTTTTACCCTCGCAAAAAGTCCGTACCAAACCTGCCAAAGAACGCAAAGAAAATCGAATATCCGGTTGGAATACATATATGGGGGTTGGACCTTCTCTTTTAGATGTCCTTCATTCACGTACAGCAATTCGCCGGTGGTGGGACGAAAATCGATATATAGATATTGATCAGATTCCTCACGGTACCGTAGCAGCTATACGTAATCCCACATCTTCTGAATTCCAAATCCCCTGTATATGGACCATATCGGAGGACAAGCCATTTATTCTGGCGCCATTGCCGAGGGACTATAAATTGGACACTATATGGATATCCGCATATAAGCTGGAGCTCAACGGGAACACAGTGGTTTCGGCATAAACAGGAGGCATTTTATATACATTCCCTCCCTGCCATGATCAGGTCTTTTCTGCGATATATTCCCAATAATAACCCCATTAAAACCATATTCATAATAAAATTAGTTCCTCCATAAGAGACAAGTGGCAGGGAAAATCCTGTTATAGGGAATAGCCCTAAATTCATCAATATATTTGCGAGTGCCTGTATTGTAAAGGTTGTTATTATTGAACCTGCCAAACATCTGCCATACTGATGATTTATTCGCCATAAATTTTTTTCTACTAACCGCGCTTAACTATAAATCCTCTTTCACCGTTTATCAGTGGTACTTCATATATTTCTACATGGGCAACAACTGCCCTCTTCAATGATTTCATATGTGATATCAAAAAAGAAATGTCACTTTTTTCACCTTGTACCTCCAGTACAACCCTGTCGCGATTTTTATTCCTGACCCAACCTGTCAGATTCATCTCTTCCGCTAATACATATATTTCGTACCTAAAGCCCACCCCTTGGACTTTCCCTGAAAACACTATTTTTTTTCTGACAATAAAAGACGGTTCCAAATCAGATGTTTCTGTGTTCTCAACTTCGTTAACCTCATGATCGCTTTTCAGTTTCTTTATAAAATTATTTAATCTCAAATTGAATCCCCCCGATTTAACAATAGTATTAAACATCATCAATCCGTAAATTTTCCTACAATTTATATTTGTATCGTTATTATAGCATGTTTTTCATTCCCGGTCCCTTCTCTTAATATTTGGCACCAAGATTCGTTTAGGTGTATAATAATATAAATAATATATCGAGGAGCATATACATTG
>CAYOGD010000001.1:0-54853 GCA_964403395.1 uncultured Alkaliphilus sp. | reverse complement strand
TACAACATACAGTTGTTATATATAGTGATGGTGAAAGCATCTGGTCACATCAGGCTCCTGTTAACCAAGGCCAAACAAACTTAAAATAATATAGGCACATGTCCGTTTAAGTAATAAACACAGCATCCACCCTCATATAATTTATAGAGGTGATGTGATGAAAAATATTAGGTTTATTATAAGCTTTTGTCTGGCATTGATACTATTTTTTTTAACATTCAATTTTTTTGAATCTCCGAAAAACATTGCCACTTTTAAGAGATACAGTTCTCCAATATATAAAATCAATAGTTCTCTATTAAAATCATCAGATAAAAACAGCGAATCCCATGATAATGATTCTAAAAAACAGGTTATTGATTCGATTTTAAACATTATAAAATATAATAAATGGAAGGATTATAAGGATTATATCGATATGGAAATGTATTATGGTTGCATAATTCCTGACTTGTCCGAACAGCTTATATTAGCTTTAAATCTATCCAAGGATCTGGGGGTTATAGTTATATTTGAAAAAATTAATGATGATTATATATTCCACAGTAAAATAGAGAATCTATCCCCTATTGAAAAAATAAAATTTATTGAACATCCTGCTGAAAATAAAAAACTGATGGTGGTTTATCAGATATCTGATGAGAAATTAGGTGCTTTTTCCTATAGGCATCATATGCAAATTTTCGATTGTGACGAACAAAACTTCAATATTGTATTGGAAAAAACAATATTAGGGGAAGAAATTTATAAAGAAAACTGGGTTGATATGAATGCCTCCGGTTTAGAATGGATTATGGTCATAGAAGAGTCTCAAATCAATTTCGATCATAAAAATACATCTGAAATAGATACTGTTACCTCAGTAAAAAAATACAGGGCCCAATCTGAAATGACTCCCTCGAAAGACAATTTTTCTCTAGTAGAAGAAAAATCCTATAAAAATGTATATTGTTGGAGCGAGAAATACAATACGTTTATTTCGGACGAATCTGCCAAAGATGTTTTTATCCGGAATCATCACATCGATTGAGTAACATTAAAACTAAAAAAGAAAGGAAAAATCCCTTTCTTATTTTTGTTTTTTGATTTCAATTATTTCCTCTAATATATTTTCTCTGGCCTTGTTTAAATCTTCATAAAAGATGTTTGGAGCATAATATTCCTCTATTCTATTATGAGCAGCGTTAGTCTTCCCTAAGTAGACAAAAGCATCATTTAACAATCTGTTAAATATCTTTTTACTATGCTTTAACTCTTCTTTATATTTTTTGATCTTCATATCATCTATATGCATATCTAAGTCCACGGTTTTTTTATTGAAAAATTTATTATTTGTTGTAAAGGCTAAATCGAGTTCCGCAATAACAATGGATTCTATTTTTTTCGGTACTAATGGCTCGTGGTAGATCTCCACATCATAGCCTTTATTCAATGCTATAGACGATAACTTTTTGAGCAATTCCGATTTGCCCGTACCATCGTCCCCTTTTATATGAATGATATCCCCCATTATACCGATAAAGGTTTCAGCATGGTCTATCCTGCCCTTTAATGTGTACGAACTTCCAAAAAGGTGTCTCTCCCTACCCAATTTATTTCTTTCCCCAATAATATTTAAATATCCATTTATTAATTTATCAGTCTCCTCGTTGACTTTATTAAAATTCATGGAATAACTATTGATCCATTCAATATCATCATGTATCAATTTTGCCGCTGCAAGATATTTATATATTCTGATATAGATATTCTTATTATCTTCTGTAGATTCTATAATACTGTTTTTAACTCTTTTTAAACCCTCTTCGTTTAAAAATTCGTCTAGATTGACTATTGTTCCCGTGACACCCGGATACCTCGGATCAATGGCATGAGGGGTTGTGCCATCTATTATACCTACTTTTATACTCGGTATAACAATTGCATCAATAGATTCCGGATCTGCGGCACAGTGATGAAATTCCACGTCCATCCCTCTATCAATTATTTCATAACCTATCTTTTTCATCATATAGGATTTTCCCACGCCGGGAGCACCCTTAAAATAATAAATTTTTCTCGCTTCTTTTTGATCTATGACATATTCAAAATACGAATAGAACCCGATAGATGTGTTGCTGCCGGGTAAAAGCCTTTTAATACACCCTTTTTTCGCCATTATAATCTCCTCCATCCAAACGATTTGCCCGATAGTTCATAGTCCCGATAAAATCTCTTCATTTACATATACTATTAATTTATTCAATTTAAATTATTATGTGTATAATAAAAAAACAACTACCTACTTGAATAAAGATAGGCAGTTGTTTTTTCCTATTGTCTACTTTTAATGAATTATACTTATAATATTTTCAGTATTTTAGCTTCTATAACTTCTAACTTACGGCATAGGTTGAGCAATAGCCTCTGATAAAAATATAAGCCTAAAAACACCAATTAATAACACTTTCCCTATGCTATTTTTCTCTCGTAAACACGCCTGATTTTCCGCCCGTTTTTTTAACCAACATTATATCCTGAATCACCATGCCTCTGTCCATAGCCTTACACATATCATAGATTGTTAGACATGCTAAGCTCACTGCAGTCAATGCCTCCATTTCAACCCCGGTTTTGTCTGCAGCATTAACTTCCGCTTCTACCTCTACACCATTATGAATAAACTGAAATCTGATGTCCGCCCCCGTCAAGGATATATTATGACACATGGGGATCAGCTCACTGGTTTTTTTAGCCCCCATTATTCCCCCTACCTGAGCAACTGACAATACATCACCTTTTTCTATCAATCCATCTTTTATCCTTTGAAGGGTTTCATCTTTCATAATAATTTTCCCTCTAGCTATGGCAGTTCTCTTAGTTATATCCTTGCTTCCCACTTCTACCATATGGGCCCTGCCGCTTTTGTTAAAGTGAGTTAACTCGTCCATATCTACCCTCCTATTTGATGCATATTTCTGATTATATACTGTTCATCTTCTAAGTGATGACTTTCCTCTTTGGTCCATATAGCATCTTTAATAATTTTTTTGATATCCTCATTGTTCCGCAGTGCGGATTTCAAATCTATTTCCCTATCCGAATGCAAGCAGAGCTTTAATTTTCCTGAAGATGTGAGTCTGACCCTATTACAATTTTCACAGAATTTACAAGAAATAGGATTTATAAGCCCCACTTTACCTTTAACGCCGGGAAGAACATAATAAGTTGCCGGGGAAGACTTATCCTCCCTTTCTATAGGAACCAGTTCCTTTACAGTCTCTAACACCAGATTGGTAGAAACAAATCTTTCCTTGGCAAAATTAGCGGCCTCTCCTATAGGCATCAACTCTATGAACCTTACATCTATACCTCTTTTAGTAAAATCTATCAAATCTCTTATTTCATTGTCATTTATTCCACCGATCAGTACCGTATTGATTTTTACCGGGGTCAATCCTACATTTATAGCTTCGTCGATACCTTCCAATACAGCATTTAAATCCCCGCATCTTGTAATTTCCACAAACTTCACAGGGTCTAATGTGTCTAAACTGATATTAACTCTATTTAACCCGGCTTCCTTCAAAGGCCCGGCCATTTGTTTTAATAGCTGCCCGTTTGTGGTCATAGTTAATTCCTTAATCCCTTCTAACTTATTCACTTTACCTACTAAGTCAACTATGCCTCTTCTAACCAAAGGCTCCCCGCCAGTAAATCTGATTTTATTGATTCCTAATTCTACAAAATCTTTTATCAGTACATACATCTCTTCTAAGGACAACATATCCTCATGATCCAGTTTATCATCTATACCTCTTTGAGGCATACAATAAATACATCTATAATTACACCTGTCCGTTAAGGATATCCTGAGATAGGTTATCTTTCTCCCAAATGAATCTCTCATTTTATCACCTAGCTTCCTATTGTTATTACGTCTCCTGTGTTTTCAAATTTATATCCACCCAATTTATCTACACGGGATTGGAAAAGATCTGATTTTAATAGTTTGATAAATTTCTTAATCCTTGGATCTTCTAATGATTCATATGTCACCAAAAAATCATAATCTTCATAAGTTACATCTACAAAATCCAACTCCATGGCCTTTGCTGCAGAATAAATACCTAACCCCGTAGTAGCAGAGCCTGTTTTTACTGCCGCGCTTACAGCCATATGTGTATTCAATTCCCTGGTATAACCTTCTACAAGATGTGAGTCTATACTATCTAACTTTAAATGATAATCCAACAACACCCTGGTACCTGCACCCCTTTGCCTATTGGCATAAGAAACTCCCTCTTTTATTAAGTCCTTAAAATCTATTATTCCTTTAGGATTTCCCTTTTGTACAATAAAACCTTGCAGTCTTTTTACTCCCTTAATAAGGGCCATTTTCTGTTCAGGAAAATATTTTTTAACATAACTTATATTGTATTCCCCAGTTTCCTCATCCAGTAAATGAATCGGGGCTATATGAGACTCTCCCCTTTTCATGGATAATATTCCACCCATACTCCCTACATGTCCTGAAGAGAGTCCGGTCATATCTCCTAATACATCCATAATCAAATCATGGCTACCTATAGATACCAGTTTTGATTTTATAGTTGATATAGGTTTTAATAGGCTAATTTCAATGGTATCACCTGCATCTATCCCCTCAATATTCCTGGGAATAACACCTATCCCGTCAGCCTTTACAAGACTCATGGTTGCTCCGGCCCCACCACCTATCGGAGTAGCTATTAAATTTTCCCCTACATATCCTAAATTCAATCTTACCAGCTCTCTATTTTTCAGTGATGATACAATTCTATTGGAAAGCACACCCTGAATAATATCTTCATCCTTTGATTCAATCCCAATATATTTCTCTATCACTGGTTTTACAAAAGTTTCAAATATAAAATACGCGGAGACAGGATATCCCGGAACCCCTATTACGGGTTTATTGTTTATAACACCTAAAATAGTTGGTTTTCCCGGCTGCATGGCTACTCCATGAACCACAACCTCGCCTAATTCTTCAATCAATTTAACCGTATAATCAGTAGTCCCTGCGGAAGAGCCCGCATTTATAAGCAGCATATCATTTTCGTCAACACCTTTTGATATTGCCTCTATCAATAGTTGGTAATCATCACCATGAGGAACATACCTGTTGGGTATACCTCCATATTCTTTTACCAAACCCTCAAAAACCCGAGAATTAGAATCTATAATTTTACCGTCTGTCACCTGTTTTATGTCTTCAACTATCTCTGTGCCGGTTGGAAGAATACCTACCCTCGGTTTCCTATATACCTTTAACCTTTCAATACCCCCGGATATCAATGCGCCCAGATCAATAGGCCTGATCACATGTCTGGACGGTATTATCATTTCAGTAGCTACTATATCTTCCCCAATCTGTCTGATATGTTGCCACGGATAGGCGGATTTTAAAATTTTAACTTGTCCATTTCCTAGGTCGATTACATCTTCAATCATTATAACAGAATCATAAGGATTCAAAATCTGATTTCCGGTATTGACATAGGAAAAATCTTCACCTTCCACCAAAATCACCGGCGAAATTTCTGTAGCACCTTTTGTCTTAGCAGCTACAACAGCTATACCATCCATTGCTGCCGCATTGTAACCGGGGGAACTCATCTCAGCATATATTGCTTCATAAGTCACCCTATTTAAAGCATCCGTAGGAACCAGTTCCTCAAAGTGAGTTTGAATATTTAACCGTTCGAAATATTCAGCCTTGGCTTCCTCCACCGGTATATTATCTATATAAGTACTTCTATCCATTTATTTCACCTCACCGTTTGTTTATTTAAAGAACAATTACCTGCACAAAGATATTCAAAATTATACAAGCTCGATTTTATCAAGGTAGATAAATTTCCGTCCTTCTGATTACCGGTCAGAAACCGGATTTTAATTTAATTTTACTGAAGCAGATAAACTTCCCGCTCTTCCCCTTTATAAATTCCCTCTTCATGTGAACCTATTATTATATATCCTTGAGATTTGGATAATAAACTGATCATGCCGGATTTACCAAATGATGGGACGCCATAAAAATTCTCTCCTTCTTGTCTCAACTCAATCATCTGATATGTCTCTTTACCGGGATCAGACCGGAAATTATAATCCATTATGGCTTTTACTCTTGGTATTATTTCCATTATCCCCATCCTTTTTCTGATATAATATTCCAGCAACGCTTTAAATACTATAATTGAGGATACCGGATGTCCCGGCAACCCGCAAATTAATTTGCTGCCTGCTTCACCCACAATGGTGGGTTTTCCCGGTTTTATAGCCAAACCATGAAACAATACTCCTTTTCCATCAAATGAATCTATAACTTTGCCCGTATAATCCCTTGTACCTACAGAACTGCCCCCGGACAAAAGAATTATATCCGATATATCTATAGCCTTTTTCACTTCATCCTGCAATAATTCATAACTATCCTTCACTATCTTCCTTCCAACTACAATTCCTCCGATATTATGGACCAATGAACACAATGTATAAGAATTGATGTCCCTAATCTTGCCCAGAGTTAATTCTTCCTCTATATCTATTATCTCATCGCCCGTAGATATTATATAAAACCTTGGTTTGCAATATACACATACCTTAGAAATTCCCAAGGCTGCTAAAACCCCTACAGCTCCGGTAGTTATTTTCCAACCTTTTTTTAAAATCAATTCTCCTTTTTTTATGTCATCGCCTTTATAATTGATGTTTTCACCCTGTGATATGGGTTTGTATATTAGGAGTGTGTTACTGTCCATTTTTTCTACGTGCTCCACCATAACAACCCCATCGGAACCTTCCGGAATCATGCCTCCCGTTGGAACATAAAATGATTCTCCGCTTTTAATGGATGAATTTGTCTGTTCCCCCATCATCACTTCCCCTAATATATTTATAATACTGGGTATGGACTGATTAGCCCCATGACTGTCTTCAACCTTAATAGCATAACCATCTACCGTAGAGCGATTAAATTCAGGCACATTTATAGCCGAATATATATCTTCCCCTAAAACTCTGTTAATACTGTGCTCCAAATCTACATATTCAGTTTTAAGGTCATAATCTCCAAAGTTTTCCATCAATATTTTTCTACCCTCATCAACGCTAACCACATTAAAAAAATCCATTTAAAGCACCACCTTCTTCCGTCTGATCAATAACAACATGATGTGGCTCAGTTGTCAATTATGAATTACCTGACGATTCTTCAGCCTTATATTTTTTTGAATTCCCAAATGAAAAAACAGCCCGGGAAAAGGCTGCATAATATCTTCCTTTCCGAATACGGGAGGCATAGGGGTTTCCCCTCATACCCATAGGCTTTAATTCTTGGCTAAATTTCAGCTTTAGAATTTTAAGCTCGAAAAATTACTATAAATATTCATTTTTTCTCCTCTTGCAAATCCTATCAAAATTACATTTAATTCTCTGGCCATATGAACAGCCGATGATGTTGGAGCAGACCTGGAAACTACCACCATAATGCCCATCTTCACCGCTTTTGTCAACATTTCGGAAGAAATTCTGCCGCTGGCCAAAATCATCTTATCCCCCAGGCCCATATTCTCTGTCAGTGCTTTGCCCAGCACCTTATCTAATGCATTATGTCTTCCGATATCTTCTTCAAAATATATTATACCATTATTATCACATATAGCACAAACATGAACCCCCCCGGTTGCATAAAAGAGATCCGAACTTTTGCTAAATTCCGTCATCAATTTTTTTATTTCATAAATTGATATATCCTGAGGGGTTGCTGTTTGCCTCGACTTTAAAGGGCCCGACATATTGTAGGGTATCATACCCCTTCCGCCGCTTGAAGTTATTGTCTTCTTTAGTTGTAACTGTTTATCGGGAACATTTTTCACCTCTAATCCTACATAAACCCTTCCCCATTCCTCATCTATTCGAATATCATCTATTTCGGAATAATCCCTTATAAAGCCTTCGGAATATAAAAATCCTATCGCTAAATATTCTAGAGATTTAGGGCTGCATAAAAGAGTTACAATCTCTTCATTATTTATAAAAATGGTAAGGGGATACTCTATTATCACTATGTCTTCTACTATGGCCTTATTTTTACCATCTATTTTCAATATATTATATTTTTTGATCAGCTCCATTAAAATTGCCCCTATCATCAGGACTAAAATTATTTAAGTCCATTTCACCTTTCTATTTCCTGGCACAATCGCTGGTTCTATCGGTCAATATTTCTAGTCCATGATAAATACTATCCAAAACATAATCTAAAGCCTCTTTGACAGCCTTTGGACTTCCGGGAAGATTTACTATCAGCGTCCCTCCCCTTATTCCGGAAACCGCCCTGGAAAGCATTGCCCTGGAAGTAATATTAAGGCTGTGATACCTTATAGCCTCGACAATACCGTTTGCCATCCTGTCACAAACGCCAAGAGTAGCTTCAGGAGTTACATCCCTTTTGTTAAATCCTGTACCTCCTGTGGTTAATATCAGGTCTACCTTTAATTCATCTGCCATATGGATCATTTCCCGTGTCAATTCCTCCGCATTATCGGGTACTATCACCTGTCTTATAACCTCATAACCTTTTGCCCCCACCAATTCTGCAATAACGGGCCCCGACAGGTCTTCTCTTTCACCCCTCGAACCCTTATCACTGGAAGTAATTATCCCTACTCTAAACATTCAACCACCTCACGATAAAACCCGTGTATTTTTTACCCTTATATTATATTCTGTTTTTAACAATAGTTCAAGCCCTGCACTCTATAGAACAGCATTAATCCTGCCGTAGAAAAAACAAACGCATTATTTAATAGATGAAAATATCTCCTCGGCCAACTCGAATGTCGGTTCACCGCGCACAACAATAAATACAGTCATTTCGTTTTTTGAAAGAAAATCTTTTATAGTAGAAATTGCAACCCTTATGGCCTCATCTTTAGGATATCCGAAAACCCCTGAGGATATCAAGGGAAAGGCTATGCTCTTTAACCCATGTTCCTTGGCCAAGGCAAGTGAATTTCTATAACAGTCGGTAAGCAATTCTTCCTCATTTTTCTTGCCACCGTGCCATACGGGCCCAACCGTGTGAATTACATATTTGGCAGGCAAATTATATCCCTTTGTTATTTTAGCCTGTCCAACCTTACAACCTCCGAGTGTGCGACATTCCTCAAGTAATTCCGGCCCCGCAGCACGATGAATCGCCCCATCCACACCTCCGCCGCCAAGCAAAGACTTGTTTGCCGCATTTACTATTGCATCAACTTCAACCTTGGTTATATCACCCTGAATTATTTTAAGCGACATAAAAACACCTCCATCTCATTATAGATGACATATGGCAAGGGGACGCTTTGTTTGCCATCTCCTTCCTATTTCCCGGATATGGCAAGGGGACGCTTTGTTTGCCATCTCCTTCCTATTTCCCTAAAAATATCTCCCCAATGTTAGATGGCAAACAAAGCGTCCCCTTGCCATCCACCCTTGCCATCCATCTACGATACACTATATTGATAAAAATGTAAAAAAACTATACTTGCACACTTGCACTATATATTAGCATTTGTTACAGCATTTGTAACTAAGGGGATAACCTGCTTTTTTCTTGAAAGTACACCCGGTACATAAAACGAACTGTTTGAAAGTTCCTTTCCAAAAGCCCCGGCAATCAATCCCTTGTTTTGTCCCACTACAATCATTTCCGAAACCTCATTGAATATATCCGTCAGCATCAACATAAATGTAGAATATCCATGTTTGTCCGCCCTCTCCTCCATCAATGATATTAAATCAGTCTTCATATCTTCCAAACTGTCCGGGTCCATAGTATATACCTGAGCAATTCCTATTTTTTCTCCCTCTATATTAAAGGTTTTAAAATCCTCCTTTAATAATTCCTGAGGTGTTTTACCCGATAGTGATGTGCCGGCCTTGAACATTTCCATAGCAAATTGTTCTACATCCAGATCAGCAATTTTTGCCAGCCTATTCAGCATAATTTTATCTGTATTAGTTGATGTAGGAGATCTGAATAGTAGAGTATCGGAAATTATCGCTGCCGCCAATATACCCGCCATTTTTCTGGAAGGCCTTTGCCCATTTTCAAAGAATATAGAGGCAATTATTGTTGCAGTGCTGCCTACCGGTTCATTTCTAAAATATATGGGACTTCCTGTGAATATATCCCCTATCCTATGATGATCAATTATTTCAAGTATTTCACATTCCTCTAAACCATCCACCGATTGGCTTCGTTCATTATGGTCCACCAGGATGACCTTCTTTTTTATACTCGCGATTAAGTGATACCTGGATATCAATCCTACTATCCTGTTGTTGACGTCTATCACCGGATAAGATCTGTATCTTGTTTTAGACATCTCCTCTCTTACATTACTCACTAAATCATCAAAAGTAAATGTTACTAAATCCTCTTGCGTCATCACATTTTTTATGGGTATGGATTGAGTTATCAGCCTGGCTGTTGTAAAAGTATCATGAGGAGTAAACAAAATAATAGTACCCTTTTTTTCGGCAAGTTCTGTGATTTCATCATCCACTTTTGCATTTCCCGTCACTATCATCAAGGAAACATTGCCGTTGATAGCAAATTTTTGAGCATCTTTTCTATCACCACAAATAACTATGTCATTCTCTTCTATATGTTTTTTCATAGATTCAGGTTCCATAGCTAATACTAAAACTTTCCCGGCAAAGGGCCTTGCCTTATTTGGAAGTACAACGACTTCAGCTGAAAGTGTATCTATAATATTTTCTATAGATGTCTCGGATCTGCCTAAAATGTTGCTGTCCCATATATCTATATATGATTTTATTATATCTGATGTGGTTACAATCCCCTCTAATTGTTCATTTTCATTTATAACAGGAAGGCTGTTTAATCTGTTTCTTTTCATCAATTCCAAAGCCATGCGCAATGATACCTCAGGGCTGACGGGTGCTACCTTATCAAAATTTAAATCCTCAATACTGAGCCTTACAGTTTCCAAAAGCATTGGAGCCTCCACTCCAAAATAATCAAGAATAAATTTTGTTTCCCTATTTATTTCTCCTAATCTTGTAGGAATTGCATTAACATCCCCGCTTATATTTTTATACTCCGCATAGGCCAAAGCCGAACATATTGAATCCGAATCAGGGCTTTTATGCCCTACGATATAAATTGTTTCTTTCGTTTCCATTTCCGAGCCTCCACAACTTTTCTTTAGTTTGATATAAACATATTATACCATTAATATGTCAGGATATTAAATGCAATAATCTTTTACTCTCCGAATTTCATCACCATACCGTAAACTATCCCCCTGCCATACCTTATTTCTTCAATTTTATCCGTTGATATAGTTGATATAAAAATACTATAATATATCAAAATTGTTGCCGCAGCTATACACAATATATAAAAGCAACTATCCGTCTTGTTTAAAATAAATAGTTGCTTTTTCTCTTGCCTTATTTGTATGTTTTTGGTGCGGATGGCGGGATTTGAACCCGCATGCCCATTAGGCACTACCCCCTCAAGATAGCGTGTCTGCCGTTCCACCACATCCGCAAATCAGGTTACCTCATCTATTATAATATTTTTTGTTCCGGGTGTCAATATGCTACACCTTCGAGACACGTCAAATTGTTGTAATCTTTTCCATGTTTTTATTTGTTATTTTATAGTAGATGCACGAAATCGTTCTTAATATACAGGCATATCTTCGGTGCTGCATATATTAAATTTTATTATTTAGTATTATTTAGTATTGATATACCAATTATTGATGTTTGAAAACATATTATAACTATGAGGTTTTAAGTCGCCCTTTATTTTTTTGTTCACTATTACCGCACCATTTTTAAAAAACAAACTGATATATGGCAATTCTTTAACAATATGTCCCTCTATATCGCCAAGTCTCTGTTTCTTTAATGTGAGGCTATTGCTGATCAAGTAACTATCCAATAAAGTATCCAGTTCCTCATCATTATAAGCGATAAAGTTAGTACTGTCTGTTGCAGATGAATGAAACATATTTGTAATATCCGGTATATAGGACAACTCCCAACCCCCTAAAAACAGATCGTAATTACTGGTAGCAAGCTGTTCCTTAAGGTCATCCCATTCTAAAGATTCAATCTCTAATTGTATGCCCACCTTATTTAAATCATCTTGAATAAATAAGGCAATTTGATCTCTTAGCGAATTGCCTGTATTAGTGATCAATTTAAGATTTATAGTTTGACCCTTTTCATTTGTTCTAAAATTGCTGTTTTCCTCCAGTGTATAACCTGCCCTGCCTAAAAAGGTAGAGGCTAAATCAGGATTGAGCCCCAGCTGAATTTTCTCATAGTCATAGAGCCAGGAATTGGGCATAACAGGATAATCAGCCACTGTTGCATGTCCCAGACAAATATTATTAACAATTTTTTCTCTATCAATACTATAAGCTATCGCCTTTCTGATATTTATGTCATTTAAAATATCTTTTCTAAAATTAACTCCTATAAATTCATAATCAGATATAACAAATTCTTCGTGCCTTATTGTCTTATCGTCCGTATATTTACCCCAGTCCGCAATATCGGTATATACAAAATCTATGTCTCCATTTTCAAATAAGGATAATTGAGCTTCTTCATCCGGGACAATGAGGACATTGATTTCTTCTATATAGGGTTTATCCCCCCAGTAATTATTGTTGCGAACTAAGGAAATTTTCCTGGACTTGTCATATTCTTCTATTTTATACATTCCTGTTCCAACAATATTTAAATCCTCCTGCTCTAAAAGTTGCGCTTGATTATTTTGAAAAATATGCTTTGGCAAAATAGGAAATGTCATGATTTCAAGTATATTGGCCATATCATCCGAAAGACCGACTTTTACAGTATTTTCATCTATTTTAGTAACACCTGTTATGTTTTCTAAAGATTGTCTGTATATTGAAATCTTATTAAGGCCCCTTATATTTCCCTTTATTGCGTTAAATGTAAAAACCACATCATCCGCAGTTACGGGCTGTCCATCATGCCATTTAACCCCCGTCCTCAGTTTAAAATCTATACTCTTCATCTCGTTAAATTTCCAACTTTCGGCCAGCAATGGTTCTATGCTCATATCCTCTTTAAAGGTAACTAATCCTTCATATATCAAATGATGAACCTGAAATAGATCCTCGTTCCTGTTAAATAACGGATTGAGTGTCTGGAATCTGGTAGTGGATATAGTTATTTCTCCCCCAGCCGCCGGGTTATGATTTTCTGCTGCCTCTTCTCCCCCCTCTTCATCATTTATATCCGTACCGGGACTGCAAGAAATGAGCAGTAATAATATTATCAAAATGATACTAATATATTTTAAACTATTCACCCCAGACCCCCTCCAATGATAAAGCTTATATAATTTATCTTATCTATAAATTTTAGTATATATCCTGTAATCCCTCAAAACCCTTTTTTTATAAACCCTGGTTTCGTGAAAAGGGATTTTATACAATGTCTTCCCGTCCCTGCTATACCTCGGATCATCCAACCACTTTTTAACATTCCCATTTCCCGCATTATATCCCGATATCATCAATTCGATATTGTCACCAAATTCATGCTTCAGTACATTTAAATACCAAATGCCGAACTGTATATTTAATTCCGGCTGAAAAAGCATATCCCCGGAATAATTTGATATTTCTAATTTCTCGGAAATCCATTCTCCTGTGATAGGCGCTATTTGCATCAAGCCCCTCGCATCTTTTTTTGAAACAGCATCGGGATTAAATCTGCTCTCATTTTTAATTATAGCTACAACCAGATAGGGATCTATTTCGTATTTTTTAGCATATTTTTCGATCAAACTATAATAATGAACGGGATAGATTGTCCGTATAATCCACCTTATATTTTGAAGTGCAATAACTACAACAACCAGCAACAGAATAATTATCAAAAATCTGAAACATCCCTTACGCAAAACCAACATAAACTACAATCACCTCAAAATATCATTCAATTATTCTTTCCCAATTTTCCTCTATCTGTGCCTGCAGATAAGTTAAATCTTTTGAATTGTCTATAATTAAATCGGCATATTTCTTTTTATCCTCAAGGGGTATTTGTGCGTCTATGCGTTTTTGAGCTTGGTTCGCACTGATATTATCCCTCTCAACCAGGCGCCCAAGTTGCATTTCTTCAGGTACAACAATGAGCCAAACTTCCTCAACCAGATCCATTAAATTCAGCTCGATCAATAAAGCTGCATCTAATATTATAACACGATTATTATATGTTTTCTTATAGTGATTTATTTCATCAATAATTTTTTCAACAATATAGGGATGTATAATCTCATTTAATTTTTTTAATGACCCCGTATCATTAAAAACAATATTGCCAAGTTTTTTACGATCGAGCTTCCCGTTCTTAAATAAGACATCCCTTCCAAAATTCTCTTCAATATCCTTTAATGCAGGGCTGCTTTTTTCTACTACCTTTCTGGCAATTTTATCCGCATCTATGATAATAGCACCCAGCTCTTTTAATATATTTGATATTGTAGTTTTACCACTGGCTATTCCCCCCGTAAGCCCTATGACCCGCACCATAAAACCACCTCTTAATTTATATCATACCAATTATCGGCATAGGATATATCTACTTTTAAAGGTACTGATATTTTAACAGCATCCTCCATAGATTCCCGTAAAATTTTAGTTACAGTTTCCTTTTCATCTTCCGGACATTCTATCAATAATTCATCATGTACCTGAAGAATCAGTTTAGCTTTCAGATTTCTTTCCTTTAATGTTTTGTATATTTTAACCATAGCAATTTTTATGATATCTGCGGCACTTCCTTGTATTGGAGTATTCATAGCCATGCGTTCTCCGAAACTACGAATATTAAAATTAGATGATTTTAACTGTGGCAGGTTTCTTCTTCTATGAAAAATTGTAGAAACATAACCCTTTTCCTTAGCCTCTTCGACAACATTCTCCATATACAGTTTTATAGAGGGGTACTTCTCGAAATAACTGTCTATATATTGCTTTGCCCTGTGCACCGGTATGTTTAAATTTCGAGATAGGCCAAAATCACTTATTCCATAAACAATACCAAAATTAACCGCTTTTGCATCGTTTCTCAAACCGGATGTCACCTTATCCATGGGTACTTCGAATATTTCCGAAGCAGTCCTTTTATGTATATCTTGGTCCTTTATAAAAGCATCTATTAAATTTTCATCACCGGAGATATGTGCAAGTATCCTCAACTCAATTTGAGAATAATCCGCATCGATAAATAAATACCCATCATCACAGATAAACGCTTTGCGCAATCTTCTGCCTATTTCTAACCTTACGGGTATATTTTGCAGGTTGGGTTCCGTACTGGATATTCTTCCTGTGGTTACAACTGTTTGATTGAAATTGGAATGTATACGATTTGTAACCGGATTTATAATGTTGAGCAACCCGTCTACATATGTGGATTTTAATTTTGTAATTTGTCTATATTCCAATATTTTAGGGATAACATAATGTTTATCGTATAATTTTTCAAGCACCTCCGCATCGGTGGAATATCCCGTCTTTGTCTTTTTTACAGGTGGTAATCCTAATTTTTCAAAGAGCACCTCCCCCATTTGTTTCGGTGAGTTTATATTGAATTCCGCACCTGATAAATTATAAATTTCTTTGGTCAATTGATCTATTTTTTCTCCAAATTCTACTTCCAAATCTAATAATATATTCTTATCCACCTTAATTCCAAGGAATTCCATAGATGCTAATACCTCGGCCAGGGGCAACTCTATATCATAGTAAAGCCCTTCCAAATCCAAATTCTTCAGTTCCTCTTTAATAAAACGATATATTTTATTTGTAATTCTGACATAATCACATATTATTTTTTTAGATTCATCGTCAGATGTTCCCCATAAAGAAATTTGACTTCTCCCCTTACCCGTCAGATGTCGTTCATCAACAACACTTTCTCCTAAATACTGTAATGCTAAATCTTTTAAATTATAATTAGATCTTGCAGGATCAATTAAATATTCACCTATCATAGTATCAAAATACAAATTACGCATATTGATATTGTAAGGATAAAAATGGATAATCTCTTTTTTTAGATCATGCCCTATTTTTTTGATGCTGTCACTTTCCAATATTTCTTTTAAAGCATCCATAAGTTCCTGCCGGCTCTTTTTGAAGCTTTGAAAATTTATATAGTATTGTATATCACCCTTGATAGTTATAGCCAGGTGCAATATATTGTCTGTTACAATGTTTTTCCCCTCTGTGATCGTTTTTAAAGTGATACTCCCATGTTCCTTTGCCTCGCTTAATATAATTTTCAATTCATCCATGTCTGTAATTTCAACTATGTTTTCTTCCCTATCATTTTCGGTTGCGATTATGTTTTCATTTGGACCTTCTGTTTGTCCAACATCTTTTTTAATCCTTGGAATAAGACTGTTAAATTCATACCGTTTAAACAATTCTATCAATCTATTGTAATTTATTTCCTGTTTTTTTAGTTGATCCGCATCGATGTTTACAGGTACATCCGTGACTATAGTAGCCAACTTTTTGCTCAAAACCGCATCTTCCCTATTGAGTTCGACCCTTTCCCTTAATTTTTCCCCTGTAATCTTTTCCGTGTTTTGAAGTAAATTTTCCACGTTTCCGAACTGTTTTAAAAGTTTTACAGCGGTTTTCTCACCAACTCCGGGAATTCCGGGTATATTATCAGATTTATCACCCATCAATCCCTTTAAATCTATAAATTGTTCAGGTGTAACTTCATATTCTTCCATTACTTTTTTATCATCGTATATCTCAAGATGGGATATCCCCTTTTTAGTAAACAATATTTTTGTAAAATCAGTCACCAACTGAAGTGTGTCCCTGTCTCCGGTCACAATTAAAGTTTCAATACCTTCATTGTCAAAATGTTTAGCTAAGGTCCCTATTAAATCGTCCGCTTCGAAGCCTTCCAATTCTATTCTATATATATTGAAAGCATCTAATATTTCTTTCAATGGCCCTATTTGCGCAGCAAGTTCCGGGGCCATTTTCTTTCTGCCCGCCTTATAATCAGCAAATTTTTTATGCCTAAAAGTCGGTGCTCTTTTATCAAAGGCTACCCCTATATAATCCGGATTATAATCTTCCATAACCCTGAGCAGCATAGTTAAAAATCCATAAATGGCATTTGTTTGTATGCCATCACTGGTTGCCAAAGGCGGCAAAGCATAAAATGCCCTGTTTACTAAACTATTTCCATCTATGATTATTATGCGTTCCTCCATGGGTAATTCTCCCTTCTCTGCATATTATCTCATTTCACATCAACATTTTAACATTTATTTCATATTTAGTAAAATCAATTTTGAGACCGGATATCATTTTTAATCATTTTATGCACTAAAAATGCCATACCTGAAATTAAAATCAATATAACGATAGAACTTATTATTCTATTTAATTTTCTCTCATCAGGGATGTCTTGTTCATTTTCATTTGCAGCAGGTTTTTCATCGCCGTTTGACCTTGCTATAAAGCCGGTGTCTTCTTCAGCCTTTCCCATGCTATATTCCTTAACATCTTCCTGTGATTCCTCCAAGGCATCTTTTCCCGCCTCATTATCGTTTGTGGGAGCGTTTTTTAAACCCATGATAGATTTCTCTTCATCCGTTTTATCCGAAGTTCTTCTTTTAACCTCATCATGCGTATCAGCTATATCGATATTTTCCTCTTTTGGTATTATATCATCCGTTCCGGAATAAAATTCAGTTCCTTTCTTATAATTTAAAAAATTATTTACTAAGGATAGAGAGAGAACAAGGATTAATAATGTTGCTGCAATACCGCTCAATATCTTACCTCTGCTAAATAAGGCCGATTTTAATTTGTAATTTTTTGCGTCTTGAAGTTTTTCGTGTAATTCATAGGAAAAGTTTACAGGAAGTTCAATCTCTCTAATCATATTGGTGCTTTCCACAACTGTTTTTAGATTTTCAAAAGCAATATTGCAAGTTATACATTCTTCAATATGATTTTTAAAATCCAGTTCTTCTTCCTCAGAAAGCATATTATCTATATAAGCCGAACTATATGCTTGGAAGTCTTTACAATCCATGTTATCACTCCTTTCCATCCTTTAATTTTTCCTTAATTATGGTTTTTAAACCTTCCCTTGCCCTGCTGATCCTGGATTTCACCGTGCCCTCGGGGCAACCTAATATTTGGGCAATTTCCTTATATGAAAAATGCTCTATATCTCTTAAGATAATGATTTTTCTATGATCATAACTCAATTCGCCGATAGATTCATGCACTAATCTCTGCACTTCTTTTTTTTCAAATAGTTCCTCCGGGGTATTTTCATCATCCCCTAGCTGAACCTTATAAGTACCATCCCCGGTTTCATATTCCCGATCCAAATATATCATATCAGTTTTTCTATTTTTACGAATAAAATCTATACAGGCATTATTTACAATTGTAAACAGCCATGTAGAAAAACTACTTTTGCCCTTAAATTTTTTAATCCCGCAATATGCCTTTACTAAGGCTTCCTGGGTAACATCATTAGCATCTTCAGGATTACCTAACACACGATACGCAATATTAAATATCCTTTTTTGATGGCCGGAAATTAATTGTTCAAAACTTTTTATATCCCCTGCCTTTGCCTGTCTGATCAAGGAGACCTCCTGTGAACCCAAAATTTTCACTCCCTCCTAAGCCCTCCCACTATGTTTGACGTTTTTACCGAAAATTTGTTCCTTAGGGCCTTGTCTGCTTTTCAACATTACAATATCAAAAAAAAACAAAATATCCAATAATTATTTTTAAGTTAAATATCTCCTCTCTCATACATGACATTTTATCAGAATAAATTTAACATGACATTATCATAGAATAACTACAAATACATAAAATATTGGTTGACATAGTAAATAAGCTATGTTAATATTTCTTATGACTAAGGCATGATATAATAATAAATTGTGGTAAAAAATAAAATACATCCGCCGGTGTGTTGGAATTGGCAGACGAGACGGACTCAAAATCCGTTGTTCTTAGGGACGTGTGGGTTCGAGTCCCACCACCGGCACCAGCCAACAAACAATCCATAATCGCTCAACTGTTAAACATACAGCTTTAGAGATTATGGTTTTTTCATAAAAATAATTCTATAAATCAAATAAGGGATATAAAGGAGAAAACCATGGACTTTAGACAATTAGAGGTATTTTTAGCCATTGCAAAATTTAAGAGTTTTTCTAAAGCGGCTGAACACTTATATCTTACCCAGCCCACCGTAAGCAACCATCTATCCAATTTAGAAAGCGATTTAAACACCGTGCTAATCAACAGGTCCAGATCTAATAAGAATATTTCCTTGACCAGAGCCGGGGAATTGCTCTATGACTATGCGATCAATATCATCAACCTGAGAGAAAATGCAAAATTTAAACTGGGTGAGTTTAAGGGCAAAATTGTCGGCAATATTGAAATAGCGTCCAGTACAGTTCCTGAACAATATATAATACCCGGGATCATATGTGAGTTTAATAAAATTTATCCGGATGTTACTTTTACTATATGTCATTATGATTCCGCGCAAGTTGTAAAAGGTATTATAAATGGTGATATTGATTTTGGCATAGTAGGTGCAAAAATCCCCCATAACCAATTAAAATATGTAGACCTTACGGAAGACGAATTAGTTGTTGTTATCCCGTATGGTGGTTCTGTTCAAAATGCGGATGCGGCAGAAGTCAGGTTGAAAGATTTATTAAAAGAGAAATTTATTTTAAGAGAACGGGGCTCAGGCACAAGAAGTATAATCGAAAAAAGCCTGAAAAGGGAAAACATAGATATAAATAAATTACAGGTCATAGCTTACATTGAAAATGCAGAAACAATAAAACAATGTATCAGAAGAGGTTTAGGAATTTCGATATTATCCAAATGTACAATTGAGGATGAAATTAAATATAAACAACTGGATTATATAAATATCAGTGGTACTGAATTAAAAAGAAATTTCTATTTTGTTTATCATAGCCAAAGGCTGCCGTCGCCTCTTGAATCGGAATTCCAAAAATTTGTCTGTAATTATTTTGCATAATTTAATAAAATGAGACTCTTTTTAGTTTTAGTTAAAAAGAGTCTCATTTTACATATCAAGATTAAAAACAAACTAATAATCCTCCCCGCCCTGAATATGTTCCAATCACAGGTCCCATAGTCGTCAATAAAACCCGGGAGGGATTAAAACGTTTGATTATCTCTTCCTTCAACATCAAGGCGTCCTCTATGCAATCACAATGGGTTATTCCAATCACCCTATCCTTAAAATCCACATTTTTCTCCGTTATCTCATCTAACATGAATTTAATAGCCCGCTTTTTACCGCGGATATTTTTTAGTACTTTAACATATCCTTCCTCTACATGTACTACGAATTTTAAATTTAACAGATTGGCTACCGTCTCTTTAGTCCGTGTTACCCTTCCCCCCTTCACAGCATTTTCCAAGGTCTCCAAATAGACTATAACTTTCATATTATCCCTATACTCTTTTAATTTTTCTGTTATCTTTTCTAAGTTAAGCCCCTGCTTTACCATCTCACAAGCCTTAAGTACTTGCATGCCCAATCCAATAGAACCGCTTAGACTATCAAAAATTTCTATCTTTTTGTTTACCATTTCTTTTGCCATAATAGCACAATTTACTGTGCCGCTTAATTTTGACGAAAGATGTATACTTAATATTTCACTGGTTTTTTTAGCTGCCTCTTTAAATGCACTTATGAAATTTTGAGGAGAAGGCTGGGATGTTTTAGGGAGGGTTTTCGAATTTAACATTTTTTTAAAAAATTGTTCATGAGTCAAATTTATACCGTCAATATAACTTTCTCCATCTATTTCAATACTCAACGGAATAACTATAATATCATTTTTATCTAAAATATCTTTTGGTAAATCACAAGAGCTATCGGTAATTATTTGCATCTAATCTTCCCTCCATTGAATTTTTTCGATTATTACAATAATTGTGTTTCATCCTGCCAAATAATTTTAATGCCTTCCACATCAATCCATTAAAGCCCTGTAAACCCAAGACTAACCTTTCAACGGGTTCCATATATTATACACAAAATCTACATATTATGCAAAACTTTTTTTCATATGTCCCATATATATTTTTTCAAGCACCTATTATATCAAAAAAGGCGGCTAAGCCGCCTGCCTTGATATATTTATTATTTATTTATATTATAATCACTGAGTAACCAATTTCCTCTATCCTTTTTCATTTCAACTATATATTCTATCTCTTCATTATAATTATTTTCATACCCCTCTATCTCCCATAAAATTAAAACTTCCAAAGTGGCTCTTTCAAAACTATTTTTAACCCCATGAATGCCTAAAATTGAAACATCAGAAATACCCTCACAAGATGTGGGAGCAGACAGCATCTGTTCAAACATTTTCATATCCGATTTAAACAGTGGATCGGTAACAATCTCTCTCAGCTCTCTTTCTAATTGAGATAATGACGTATATTGACCAAATAAAAAATTATTCCATATGTTGGCCCGTTCACAAAAAACCTGTTCAACCCGTTTATATAATTCTTGCTCAGTGGTTTTACCATTATAATATGCAAAAATAAAATTATGGCATATAAGAATAACAGTAATAAATATGAAAATAACAATAACTTTCTTCATAATTTCCCCCCTTTGTTTATAATCTTCGTACATATATGTATCAATTATAAACAAAAGAGGTTGCAAAATTTAGTTTTTTTTAGTGTAGAATAATTTTTTTATCAACATGTAGTGTCATTTTGGGATAGGGTTCCACAATATATTGTATAGTTTGATTTTAGTCCTTAGTTTGTTCTAATTCTTTTTCTCGTCGCTTATATCATCTGTGCCTCCATGAGCCCGGATCATTCGCATTAAGGAATCCTTCCGCTCATCCCCAATAAAAGGATAAATAAATTCTATTATATCTGTTTCATTTATTTTTTCCCTATTCTTTAAAACATTTATTATTTTTAGTATAGATACTATCTTTTTTAGTTCGGCTGCATTTTCCTCTGTTCCATCTGCAAATGTTGACTCAAATATTTCAATATGATTGTTTATATCGGACATTAAGCCTTTACCTTGTGACAATCCATGCGTTCCTCCCAATTCCTCTTCCAATGCCTGAACTTTAACATCAAGATCAACTACCTTATGTACCAACAGTTTCTTTTCATCCTCGAGAAACTCACTTAAATCTATCAACATACTGCGTTTTCTATCCTTTAGATTCAATGCGGAATATCTCACTTCCGATGCCTCAGCCTGTGGCAAATCCATCAATATTTTAATTTTAGCAATAATCTGTAATATAATTTCCGCACTATGAACAATATGTTGCTCCTGTGGATCTAAATACCCTCTTATTCTATTGAGCAATTCAGACTTTTTATCTAAATCAATTAAGTTTATTTCTTGAAAATCCAGTCTGTTCATATCTTTACGATATATAAAAAGTAAAAACAGAAAAAAAAGTAACCAATTTGACTGAGTTTTAAGATTTTGTTCTCCTTCTCCCATTGTTGGCCTCCTTTCAATTTCAAACTATTATACAGTATATGTATATTCAGACAAAAATGTTTTATTAACTTTTAAATTGTCATAATCAATAAATAATAATTTTATTTTAGTGACAAAATCTATTTGATACACATATCTATATACAGAAAACTATTCATAACAGACATAAATATTGATCCTGTATAAATTAAGGATATAAAAAATCATTATTTAGGAGGAATTATAATGTTTTACGGAAAATTAAATGACCTTTTTAAAACCTTTAAACCCGGCAATTATGAAAAATTTCGAGAGATAAGAGACATGGTTTCTGAAGAGGATTACCAAAAAGCGGTGGAACTGTTCAATCAATATAATGATAAACCGGAAAATGAAATCCTATATGAATTAAAACAACTTAAAAAATCGATACCTAATCATGATGAGATAGTAGAAAAAATAAAACCCTTGCTAAATCGGGAACAATTATCTAAATTAGATGAAATTATGAATTATTTGGATATTTAAAACTAAACTCCGTATCAATATCACAATAAAAAATAAACATCAGAAAGAATTTTAGGGTCTTTCCGATGTTTATTTGTGAAACATATATTTCTTAAATTACACCTGACGGGGTGATCAATTCAATAGCTCCCTTTTTAATCCGAAAGTCCATAGGGAGTTTGCCCCCCTGTTCGCCATCCAGATCCACGTATATATTACCGTCACAGTAAACGCTGAAAGAATCTGTTTGTATATATTGTAAATTAGGATGGTTCGTGTGATTGCCTGATAAAGCCATAAAAAAAATACTCGCCACATCAATAAATTGACTTTTTTCAACAATAAGCAGATCAAATTTTCCATCATCGATGCTGGCCTCAGGAGCAACATATTTAAACCCGCCTACAGAAGGAGTATTTGCTACCAGAAAAAACAATATTTCTCTTTCCTCTTCTATATCATCTATTTTCAATGTTATTTTTATGGGTTCAAATATTTGCCTCGGCAATTCCCTCAGGCCTTCCAAATAATATGCAAATTTCCCCAAAACAGTCTTCGCCTCGGAGGAAACTTTATAAGCTACATCTGTGAGCAACCCCGCCGCGGCAACGTTTAAAAAATATCTGTCCCCGGCTAACCCAACATCTATTTTGATTGTTTTTTCTCTAATAATTATTTTTGCGAATTCTTTCATTACCCTCGGAATTTTCAAATAGTTAGCAAAATCATTTGCGGTGCCTGCCGGATATACTGCTAATTTAGGTCTAAATTCATTGGCCATGATGCCGTTGACAACCTCATTAACAGTGCCGTCCCCCCCTATTGCCGCAATTATGTCATATTCGTTTTTACAGGCCTCTGAGGCTGCATACATAGCATCTAGTTGCGCCTTTGTCGTGTATATATCTACATAATAATTGTTTTCCTCTAATATTTTTACCAAATTAAATATATTCCTTTGCACTATTTGCCTTCCGGAATTAGGGTTGCAAATAATTTTGGCCTTCTTCACAATAATACCCCTTTCATTATCAGAAGTCGGAAATTAGCTCATCGTTTGCCGGATCTTTTTAACTTTATATTCTCTTAATCGTTATTTATCATTCCATGTATCTTCGTCATAAGTTCTATTATAATATAGGTTTATATATTTCTTCCTTGGCCCCTCTGTCATTTTTTTCTTTGAGCAGATTTTTAATTATATTGCTTATTATAATTATTCCGTGTTCTATCTCATCATCATCAACAGAAGCGATACTCAACCTAAAATGCCTATCATCATTTTGATGAACAAAAAACAAATTCCCCGGAGCTATAGCAACATTGTTTTTAATAGCCGTTTCATATAAATTTTTCGAAGAAACACCCTTTGGCAATCTAAACCAAAAATTAACCCCACCTTGCGGGTACATAAAATCAACTTGGGGTGGCATATGTTTTTCGATATTTTTTAACATGATATCGAAAACATCTCTATATTTTTCTCCCATATATTCAATGTGTTCTTTCCATGTTCCTCCGGTAAAATATATTTCCAATGCTCTCTGTAAAAGTCCTGATGTAGAGATATCCGAAGAATGTTTGGCAAAAAGCAGGTGTTCGTAAAATATTGATGGTGCTATTAAAAATCCTAATCTGAGTCCGGGCATAAATATTTTTGAAAAACTTTTCACATAAATAACTAATTCATTATCTATATCCAGGCTTTTTAAAGTGGTATTATCCTCAGAATAAAAATTTAAATCGCTCAAATAATCATCTTCCACTATATATACCTTATGTTGTTTGCATAAATCAATAATTTTATTTTTTTTGTTCCGGCTATACGATATCCCGGTTGGATTTTGAAAGTTAGGCATTAAATATAAAAATTTAGGTTTAAAAATACGAATTTTTTTATCCAGGTCCTTAATATCTATACCATCATCCAACAGTTTTACATCTATAATTTTGGCCCCCCTAGATTTAAAGGAGGCTATAGCGCCTGTATATGAGGGGCTTTCAATAATAACTGCATCATCATAGTTCAGCAGAGCCTTTGCAATAATATCTATACCCTGCTGGGCTCCGGAAATAATCTGTATGCTATCAATATTGGCAGAAATATTATATTCTTTTACATACTCTATCAATGCTTTTCTTAATGGAAAATAGCCCCGGCTTTCCTGATAATCAAAGGCATGCCCTCCATCCCTGTCTAAAACTTCATTAAGTGCCCTTTTAAAATCGTCTACCGGGAACAATTCCGACATAGGTGTTGCACTGGCAAAATTGATCATATCCTTTTGAATTTGGATTTGACCCCGTTCTATAAAGGAAAGGGACCCGGAACTATTTGATATTCCCTGCTCTTCGTATGTATATTCAAATAAATCCGGTGATACATATGTACCACTTCCCATTTTTTTATATACCAACCCTTCTTGTTCCAAAATATGATATGCGTTTACAACTGTAACATTGTTGATTTTAAGTTCCTTTGCCAGTTTACGTATAGGAGGTAATTTTTCATCATTGCTTAACTTACCGCTGATGATCAGCCCTTTTATCGCCTTATATAACTGAACATATAGATGCTCTCCCTTATCCTTGTATAACTTAATATCATCGAAACCCTTCATTCAATATTGCTCCTATCTAAATATTTATTTATATTATATCAGCTTTGCATATTGTTGCCAAACTGTAAAAAGCCATCCATATTACAATATAGATGACTTTTAAAATATTCTGCCCGTTATTTTAATTTTTAACTGCCACTAAATCTATCTTTTTTAATAGAATAGGTGTTGCCTGTTTAAATCAATCTTTTCTGTAACGATCAACCAATTTTTGTAGTTCTCTGGCCTGCATGCCACTCTCCTCAGCAAAATTTTTAAATGCGGAAGCTACATGTTCATCTTCAGCATGTTTAGAAAACATTTCAAAATCCCTTACCATTTCCTGTACATCCAACAGTTTTTTTATAATCATATCCTCTGTATTTAAATTCACCCATTACACCTCCTCTATTGTTATTTTGCTAGATTTTTATTAAATTATGTATTGAAGGATAATCTTATAATATTTGAACATAATTTGTCTTTTTACATTTGTATTTCACTGATAACAATCCTTTTATCTTCATTACAAATCGGGCAATAAAAAAGATGAATACACTTGTTATGACTTGTCCCATCCACCTGTTGAGTTATATTTTTACTTAAATATGGGCTATAATCATCAAAATAATCTTGTATTGCACCTCTCTCTTCCATCTGATTACCACAATTCGGGCATTTTACTACATAATTTGTCAATCCATTGCAAATAGGACAAACCCAATCCATAATAATACCTCCTCAATACTTATAGATATTATATGTTTTTCCAAAAAAAATAAACAGATGACCCTGTATTATAAAATATCTTTCCCCTTTCATTTCATATTTGTATCTATGTATATTTTTTTATTTGCCGGAATAAGTATGGCTATATAAACAAACAAAAGGAGGGCCCAGTATTGAAAAAATCTTCTTTTATTTATGGAACAATTTTACTTGTTATAGTTAACTTTTTAGTCAGATCTCTGGGGTTTATATATAGGATTATGCTTTCGAGGCTCATAGGTGCGGAAGCCATAGGTTTATATCAGATGGTGTTCCCTTTTTTGACATTGCTTACAACTGTAACAACTGCAGGAATTCCCATTGCAGTATCCAGCCTTGTTGCAAAAGAAAATTCTTTAAGTAACAGAGAAGGTGTATACAAGGTTTTAACCGTAGCTCTTTGTATCGGAGGGACCCTTTCCTTAATCATATCCATATTGGTATCTCTTAATATAGACCCTATAGTCACTAAAATATTAAAAAATAAATCAATATATTATCCATTTTTATATACAATACCGGCAATAAGTTTAATAACATTCTCGGGAACATTGAGAGGATTTTTTTATGGATTAAAAGACGTGTCACCCCCGGCCAATTCCCAAGTTGTAGAACAACTGATCCGTATAATATTTGTCCTATCTTATTTAATTTATAAAAAACCTTCTAACCCTACCTTAGCAGCTACAATAGGGGTCATAGGAATTTCCCTAGGGGAAATATTCGGATTGATATATCTAATATTTAAATTTAATTTCAAAAAATTAAACCTCAAAAAATATTTTTTGAAGGTATATTCCACCTCTACCCTCAGGATAGTCGGTAACATACTATATATCTCTGTCCCCATCACCATAGGTAAATTAATCTCTGTATTGATACAAACGGTTAATTCTATTCTAATACCTCAAAGATTAATAATAGCAGGGTATACAAGCTCCGAAGCAATTCAAACCTTCGGTAAAATAACCGGTATGACAATGCCTTTATTATTTCTGCCATTTACGGTTACATCTGCCTTAGCAGTCAATATAATTCCGGATATATCGGAGCAAATAGCCATAAATAACATGGAAGACATCCGTTCCCAATCAAATTTGGCAATAAAATTGACATTACTGGTAGCTATTCCAATCACCTTTGTATATGCTATTTTTGGTAATCATATTGCACAACTTATCTACAATCAGCAGGATGTAGGAAAATATTTAACTATAGCAAGTTATTCAACCATATTTTTATGTATGCAACATACCCTATCAGGTATTTTGCATGGCATGGGAAAACAAGTAATAAATACGATCAATTATTTGCTGGGAATATTGATCCAACTTTATTGCACATATTTTTTGATTCCCAATCCCAGATACGGAATAAACGGTTTTTTTATAGGATATATCCTTTCAGCATTTGTAATTTTTATGCTGAACATGATCACTTTAAAAGGAATAATCGATATGCGATTTTCTATAATAAAATCGTCAGTCAAGGCAACTATATGTTCCATTTTCATGATAATACTGATGTTTTATAGTTATAAAACATCCTTTTTAATCACAAATAGCAATCTCCTGAGCACCCTATTGGCTACACTACTAGGTTTTATACTATATCTAGTTTTATTATCCATAACCGGGGCCTTGGACATAAGACCAATCATAAAAAACATACCATCACTTAGATCCCAAATATAACCGGCGTAAATTTTTGAACATTTCCCCGGGAATATATGAATTATATCGGTTAATTTTCTTCTATTTCCTTAAAAAAATCTTCCAATATTGGAAGATCCGTAAAATAAATCCAAGATGCCGTTAACCGTAAAATTCACATCCTAGCCTCTCTTTTAGGTGGGTGACACATTTTATTCTTTCGAAGTCCACTCAGAGATGGCTTTTCGTCCAAATAAAAATATAATCTCCCGGATGTATATTGTAGGTTGAATTTTAATAGGTCTTACGAACATCTCAGAATTTTTTTATATTCATATTTTCTTATATATATTATACACTAAAATCCTATTTTTATAAAGTGAAATTTTTGCCTATAAAGCTTATTAACACTCTTTTTCTCTGTATTCTGCAATACATCTGTCAATTTCTTCTTCATTTAATGTTTCTTTATCTAAGAGTTTTTTGGCTATTAAACCAATCAATCCCAGATTTTTTTCTATAAGTATTTTAGTTTCATCATATAAATTTCGCATTTTCTCTCTGCTGATTTTGACCAACTTGTCACCTGTTATACCTTGATGCCCATACAGTATATCATAATTAATCATACCGATTTCCTCGCTCATACCAAACTGTTTAATCATAGCAACTAATAATTCTGTCGCCTTTTGAATGTCATTGCTTGCACCGGTGGTGACATTATCCTTGCCAAATGTCAACTCCTCTACGATTCTACCCGCCAGTGCAATTTTAATATTATTTATCATTTCTTTTTTAGTTCTGTACATTTTATCCGGAGGTATATTCATACTGAATCCTCCAACACCCTTTGTACTCGGAATAATAGTTATCTTTGTAACCTTGTTTTCGGGACAGAGCAATTTGGTGACAACGGCATGTCCTGCCTCATGATAAGCAGTAATCTTTCTGTCTATGTTTCTTATATTACTCCTATCCTTTTTTTCATCTCCTGCAATCACAGTGTAAAATGCCTTATCAATGTGGAAGTTAGAAATGGATTCCGCATTTTCTCTAGCCGCATTAATTGCGGCCTCATTCATAAGGCTTTCCAGTTTTGCCCCGCTAAAATATACTGTCTGCTCTGCTATATGCTCTAAGTCAACATCAGCAGCAATCGGCCTATCTCTGCTATACAATTCTAAGATTTCATATCTGGCTTTTAAATCCGGTAACCCGATTTCGATTTGTCTATCAAATCTTCCGGATCTTAAAAGTGCTTCATCTAATATATCTAATCTATTAGTAGCCGCTATGACAACAATGCCTTCGTTTCCTTTAAAACCCGACATTTCTGTCAGAAGAGCATTTAAGGTTCTGTCAGATTCATCGCTACTACCGGGACCACGATTCCTTTTTTTACCTATGGCGTCTATTTCATCTATAAATATAACACATTTTCCTTTTTCCTTAGCTTTTTTGAATAATGTTCTTATCCTGCCGGCCCCAAGCCCTGCATATACTTGTACAAAATCAGAACCCGACACCGCTAAAAAATCTACCCCTGCTTCCCCGGCTAAGGCCTTTGCCATGAGAGTTTTACCTGTTCCGGGGGGTCCGTACAAAATTATCCCTTTTGGCATCCTGGCCCCATATTTCTTATACTTCTGTGGATTTTTTATAAAATCCACAAGTTCCATGATATTCTCCTTCGCCTCTTCATTACCCGCTATATTACTAAATTTTATATTGGAATCGCTTTGTGTTGAAAATTCTATGCTTGACATCTTATCATATTCTTTAGAAGCTTGTTGCGAACCATTTTTTGATAAATAAATCATTATGCCTGCAAAACTGCCAATTATCACAATAGTAAAAATAATCTGTCCGATAGAATACTGCCCGCTTACTTCCTTTACCTCTATATTTTTTGTTAACATACTTTCTTTAAAACCGTCTATCCTCGGATTATCTGTTTTAAACTGTTGCCTGTCATTAAACTCTCCTTTTAATTGGGCAGAATCCGATATATATATGGATTTAATTTGATTGTTATTGACTTTTTCTAAAAATTCCACATAGGAGATCTCACATATAGGTTTTTTAAACTTCACATTATAAGTAATCAATGAAGCGATCAGCGCCACAATTGATATTAAGATAATAACCACCAAGTTCCTTCTATTTTTTTTGCTAATTTTTATTTTTAACATAAAAAAAACCCCTTTAATTTCTAAATTTAAATTTAATATGTAGGGTGGTTTACTTAATATATTAACATAACATCAATACCGTGTAAAGCTTAAAGACACTTTACCATAATCAACCTTTAGATGCTTTAAATGTCTATAAATATTTAAACAGGGATACCGATCTACCGGCAACCCGTTAGATCGGTATCCCATTATAAATTCGGCCTTATGCTCACTCTGCTGCATCTGCCTCTTTCCTTTTATTATCTAAGTAGGTTAAAAAATCTTCCTTACATTTAGTATGTTCCTCATATTCGCTTTCTTCAATTACTCCCTTTTCTTTACATTCTTTTAAGATAGTTATTATCTGTATGGATAATTTCTCCAGCTGATTTTCAATATTTTCAAATCTTTCCTCGTCTACTTTCTTATAAAGCTGCAATTTTTTCCCTCCGTCCATTTTATGTACTTTCCTGTGTTAAATAAATTTTATGTTTTAATTAAAGAAATAAATGCCGCGATTAAAATATATTGCCCTTTATTAGAAAATCACCGTATCTATAACTGATTTATGTATATATATACATCTATATACCTATTATAAACATTTGCTCAAATTTTTTCAACATTTATTTCCAATTTTTCTTTATATTTTCATAACTGTTCGAATATTTCGTATATATATCCAAATATATTACATCAACACCTGATGCTTAATTAAAATTTCTCGGATTATAAACCAATTATTATGTGAAAGTGCCACATTTATTTTAGCCATTGACATAGTATTCGTAACATAGTATTATAACTATAGGTATGGGGGCGTAGTTCAGTTGGGAGAATGTTTGACTGGCAGTCAAGAGGTCAGGGGTTCGAATCCCCTCGTCTCCACCATCCGGACATCAAGTCGAGGACGAAAAAAAATCGTCTTCGACTTAATTTTTTCTTATTATTCTTAAGGATCTTACATCTGTTTCAGACATTTATATAAGGTTGAAATTGTCCCTATGGGAGGTTTCCGATATGAAATCTATAAGTATATTCATACGCCTGTGCTTAGCCACCGGAATTGCATTATTGGCCATATTTTTTCCCATATACCATGCAAATAACAGCAAAGTTTTGCTTGTACAAGATCCATTGAACCCCATGCCGGAAATCCTTAAACCTTTTGCAGCAAATAAAGTTCAACAACTCAACCCATATCTGCTGGGACACCGTCTCCCCGGATTAAACGGGATGGCCTTTGTTCTTGGCCCCCAGATCCGGCACTATCAAAAACAATCCGCTTCTATGGATTACATACCACTTTCTACCGTAACGATGGTGATAGCCGTAAACCAAAACTACAATTCCGCCAAATACATAGACGGCTGGCAGACATTACTGGAAAGCGAGGCTGTTATATTGATCCCCTGTCCCGCAATAGAAAGCGGGCGTTTAGCAGCTATTGCCTTGGCACGGGGTTTACATGCAACAGAGGGGGATTTTACGCCCGCAATTAAAGCCTTTGCACACCTGCAATCCTCTGGCCGTCTGAACCATCAAGACGAATACAAATCCCGTGATTATCGAAATATGGTTCCTTTAGAAAATATGCTGAAATATGATGCAATACTCCTATGGGACTATCAGGCGGCTACATTGGCACAAATCTCCGACCACTGGAAAATAATCGTTCCGCAAGAAGGAACTTTATCGGTGGATTGGGGTCTCATCAGTGGGGGAAATACAAAAACACAGGAAGATTTTTTGGCTATAAAAGAGTTTCTATTGTCGAAACAAGGCCGGCAAACCCTCCTGAGCGCAGGTTTTTCGCCATTTGTCGGTGAAGCGGACCTGTCCGTTTGGGAACAATCAAAGCTTACTTATAATCCGTATTTTCGCCGAAAGGTTTTGGCAACAAAGCTTTATAGCCCGGCATCGGTACAGGAGCGATTATTGCTGCAAAGTATTACCTTATTCTTGTTTTGTATAGCAGCCCAAAAGATTTTGAGGCGAATTCCCCGCGGTATATACCGTAAAACGAGTTCTTACAGCATATTTTTTGTATCGTTGTGGATGCTTATAGGCATTGCAAAAACTCTGGCACTGGAGCCCGGATTATCAAGATATTTTTGGTTCGCCACTTACATACCCCGCCATCTACTCCCGGTTTGTTGGTTTTGTATGTGCTACACAAACCGATATAACCGCCCCCCTGCTCGTAATAATATAATGATGTTGATTTTCTTATCAATCCTGTTGACTGCCCTTGTTTTTACAAACGATCTCCATCAGCTGGTTTTTGCTTACAGAGATACTGATCCCTGGTCATGGACCCGCAGTTATATTAACGGACCGGGGTACTATATATCCGTGCTGTGGTCATTTTCCTTGAGCGTTGCAGGATTAATTCTGCTCATTTACAAGACAAAAACTCGCAGACAAAGACGGCAGATGCTCTATGCAACTATTTTATTTTTGATACTATTAATATATCAAACTCTTTATGTCACCGGCATAGAGCAAATAATTGATTTAGATATCCCTACAACCATAGCTATTTCTTTCCTCATTTTTAATTTTGCAGCCCAGCGGGAACGCTTTATGGGGGCTTCATTATTAGACCTGCCCATATTTAATAGCTCCCCCTATGCAATCACTGTTTATAACGCCAGTGGCCGGACAGTATATGCCAATACTGCAATGAAAGTACTGCAGAAAAAGAATATCATACTCTCAAGTTACAATCAGGCCCTACATTGGACCGCGGAAATTCCATTTGGAAAACAAATATTCAAGTCCCACACGTATACGTTAGATACAGGTAAAGCCCTGGTGCTGGAAGACATCACCTATCTCAAACAACTTGAAAAGTCACTTAAAGAAACCCACCGAAAACTGAAATCCGTACAAAAATTTCTCATTCATCATATGGAGAAGACTCGCAATTTAACTAATAAGCTGGAACAAGAACGATATTCCACCCAAATGGATCTTCTATTCAAAGAAAAACTGGAGGATGTGCGATGGCAACTGCAACAGATTTCTGAGACTCCCAATGAAAAAGATATTGCACGTTTACGTTTAATCCGTTTCATTCTTTGCATCTGTCAACAACGCCTGGGTTTTATTATCCGAAGTCTTGAAGTCCATCCTCTTCTTCCATTAGAATTGATTGAAAGATATATTTCAGGAATAATGAAAGATGGCTGGAGATTTGGTTTGGACAGTGTTATAACAGCTGCTCACGGCGGATTTTGTCATCCCTGTATTATTGAAGTACTTCTAGAGACCATTGACAGCATATTATTATATATTTTTGACTTGCCCGGTTTATCTGTTATCTGCCGCCTGGAGGCCAACAATATTGAGCTTTCATTCAATGCCCTATTTTCTTGGGAGGGGGCTACCCCGCCGACAGAAAAAAACATACTACCAGGACACCTCATCGATAAAATTAAAGAACAAAATGGTCAAATTTATCAAAAATCTGAAAAAGACGGTATTATGATGCGTTTTCTTTTTCCTAATGAAGAGGTGAAAAAATGATTTGGTATTATGTATCAGTAACCACAGGGTCAACAGTCTTTATTATCTTACTTATAACAACTATTTTTCAAACATTGATTGCTATTGAAGCAGGTAGACTTCTTCATGATAGAATTACTATTTCATTTATTCGCGCATTATATGGATCATTAGCCGCAATATCTGCAGTTTTATCCCTAGAGGGTCTTACTGCCATGGCTTCCATTGAGGGATGCGTCTTTTTATCCATACCGACGTTGTTTCGCTGGATATCGATATTTCCCGCACTGCTTTTACTGTTTTATATAGGACGCCCCATAAAACTGCCGGTCCGGCTTAATCCATCAGTCATGAGCATCTTCGTCCCGTTGCTCCGTCTCCCTCCTGTTGATAGAATAGTTATGCCTCTACCTGTTTTTTTTGCTGTCTTCGCTGCAGTCTGGCTGATGTTTGATGCAATACAGATGCTTTTATCCATGAGGGCCTATGCCCAAGCAGAAATAACCTCTCACACAATGCTTCATGTTATACGCAGCATGGATCACGGTATATGCGTTGCCAACAGACGAGGGCATATTCTTGAGACAAACCCTGCGTTCTATAGCCTATGTGAAGAATTAGGTGTGAGCAGATTCGAACATATTGACGAACTTAACAAAAAATTAAAAACACTGTGTGATTCCAATCTGCTGAAAATAAACAATCTAGAAGACGGCAGATCCATTCATACTCGTAATTTCGTATATTTCCTACAGCAAAACAGTTTCAAAACAGGCGGTAAAACATTTATACAGATGTCTCTCTCAGATGTAACAAAATTAGCGCACACTTCCCTAAAGCTTGAACGAGATAATGAAAAACTGACACAAAACAACAAAGAACTGGGGGCTGTCATATCCGAAATAGAATTTGAAGAAAGGATAAATGAGCGACAACGTCTATGCCGCGCTGCCCATGACTACTGGTCTCAACGTCTGGCCGTGGCAGGCCTATCTATAGATATACTGCTTAATTCCGATAACCGGCATAACAATCAAAATACTATTAAAGAAATTACAGAAATACTAAAAATTCCCGATAAAGTCCGGACAGAGCAAATATTTTATGATTTAGATGACACATTAAAAGAATTTACCAGTATGTATAAACGGCTCGGTGTAAAAATCCGGATTCGCGGCAATGCAGTTTTTACGAAGAAAGAACAGAAGGCCCTATATGCTACTTTCCGGGAGGCGCTGGCAAACGCAGTACGTCATGCATATGCCCGTCATATTTTTATCGAATTTTATGAAAACAATAAAGAAGCAGGCGTTTTAATCAAAAATCATTGTTTTGATGACGAAACGGACTTTGCTGAGGGTCAGGGCCTTCGTGATATCAGAATTCGAGTACAAGGTGCGGGAGGGACAGTCCGGTATAAAAAAACCGATTTTTTTGAAATCAAGGTTTCTTTTTCAAGAGATACTAACATAGATAAGGAGATGTTAATACAATGCGGGTAATATTGATTGAAGACCAAAACCTTCTTAGAAGCACACTTATCAAAGCGCTTGAACAGACCTGTGATATTGAACTTGTGGGATATTCGGATAAAGCTAAAGACGTGATAGACCTTTGTAAAAAATATAATCCCGATGTGGTGCTGATGGACATTTTCACAAAGGACGGCAACGGTATCGACTGGACAGTAAAATTGAAGCAGGTCTTTCCGGATATAAAAGTATTTATCATGACCGGAATTGAGGATGATGGTCTGGTAAGGGCCGCGGAAAAAGCCGGTGCCGATATTTTTGTATGGAAAAATCTTTCCTTAGACGAACTTATAGGATTCATTATGAATGCAAAGATGCCCTATCGTATTTTCCCGAAGCTCCGTTCAGATTCTCTGCCGGTAAAATTTTCGGATGCGGATATCAATATATTACGTTTGCTTGCACTTGGAAAAACCTCAAGTGAAATAGCTTCAGAGCTCTTTTTAACTACAGGTACCGTACGGCTTTATATTTCTCGTATGTATGCGGAAACGGGGCTTAAAAGCCGTGCGCAGCTGGTGGCTTACGGTTTGCGTTACGGTTTGATTGCGAATGGATAAATGCTAATAAAGGGTACCTGTCCTACTAATAAAAAAGAAAGAAGAATAAAGTATAATAGGAGCCTTGAAATCATTCATATGATTTCAAGAATCCTATTTTTATTTGTGGTAATAGATGTCTCCAATTTTCCATCTTATTTTAATAAAGTAATAATATCTATCCGGTTGACATTTTAATCCATTATAGAATTTTTAGGATAAAAGCACTGAATCCGTTTCCATTTGCACACCTGAGGATTCCTTAAATCTTTGGAGCAAATCGGTTATCTTGAGTTCCTTCTTTTCCTTCCCCGAGATATCCAAAATAATTTTGCCCCCATCCATCATCAGGAGCCGGTTCCCATGGCGTATCGCTTCGGTCATATTATGAGTGATCATCAGGACCGTAAGTTTGTTCTCCGAAACAATATTGTTGGTCAAGCTCAGGACTGTTGTAGCCGTAGCAGGATCAAGTGCAGCCGCATGTTCGTCAAGAAGCAGGAGCTTAGGTTTCTTCAATGTAGCCATCAGAAGCGTAAGTGCCTGACGTTGCCCTCCGGACAATAGCCCGACTTTAACGGTTAAACGTTCTTCAAGTCCCAACCCCAATTTTTTTAACTCCATATAATAGCGTTCGCGTTCTGCTTTAGTTATATACCAACGAAGGGTGCGCCTGTCACCCCGGCGCAGCGCAAGTGCTAAATTTTCTTCAATACTCATGCTTGCGGCGGTCCCCATCATGGGATCCTGAAAAACGCGGCCTATATATTGGGCACGTTTATGCTCCGGTAAGGCTGTCACATCGATACCGTCGATAGAAACAGAGCCCTCGTCGATAGGCCAGATACCGGCAATTGCATTCAACATTGTAGATTTGCCGGCGCCGTTACCACCGACAACAGTAACAAAGTCCCCCTCTGCTAATCTGAGATCTATACCATAGAGTGCCTTCTTTTCGTTTATAGAATCAATGTTAAAGGTTTTATGAATGTTTTCGAGCCTAAGCATTTTTTTGCACCCTCCTTTTACCTGTAGATGCGAAAGAATTCTTCGTTTTGGATCTGAGATAAGGAATAGCCAAAAACACGGCCACAACTGAAGCAGTGAATAATTTAAGCAAATCGGTAGGCATTTTCAACCACATGACAAGGCCTATTACAGAATAATAAATTATGCCGCCCAATACAACAAATGTCAATCTAAAATAAAAGTTCATATATTTGCCTATCAATGCATCACATATCACTTCACCTATGATTACGGCAGCCAGCCCGATAACAATAGCGCCCTGCCCCATTTTAATATCTGCAAAACCCTGAAATTGTGACATGAGACCACCGGAAAAAGCTACCAAGCAATTGGATAAACAAAGAGCGAGCACCTTCATAAAGTCAATATTAATACCCTGGGCTTTGACCATCTGGGGATTGTTACCCGTGGCCCGAATAGCGCTGCCCTGTTCGGTTCCGAAATACCAATATAATATACTCACCAAAACTGCAGCGAAAATCAGCATAGTAACTATGGAACTGCTCACATTGCGAAGTGAAACAATTAGGTAATACTTATCAACATTTACAGCCTTGTTTGCTCCGTTTAATATCAAAAGATTGATCGACCAAAATGAAATCTGAGTCAGAATGCCTGCCAAAATATTTGGTATACCGAACAACGTATGCAGGAGTCCGGTGGCAAGCCCCCCCAAAAGTCCAACAATCGTGGCAATAACAAGGGCTAGGGGTGCGGGCATACCGGCCAAAATAAGAACAACCGTCACTGCTCCACCGGCTGCAAAGGTGCCGTCTACTGTCAGGTCAGGAAAATCTAGCAGGCGAAAAGTTATAAATACCCCTAAAGCCATGATACCCCAGATAATTCCCTGAACAACATTACCGGGCAAAGCAGCCAATAAATTTAGCGGTTTGAGGGACAAAAAATATGCTGTTAATTCCATAAACCCATATCCTTTCTTTTATGATTATATTATAAAAGAACCGTTTGCAGCATTCTTCTATCTATAGAATACCGCAAACGGCCGTTGATGCTGAAATTAAAATTAGAGAGCTTCGTATTCATCAGATAGGGTGATACCTAATATATCACAGATATCCGGATTGTACTTTTTGGTAAATTTAGGTGCATATCTGATATCCATGGTACCGGGTTCCACACCATTAACAAGAATTTCATATGCCATCTCTCCGGTTGTATAGCCTAAATCGTAATAACTGATAGAGAGTGTCGCAACTCCACAGCCACTACAGATTCCTTCTTCTCCGGCAATGATAGGCACCTTTGCCGGTAAAGAAACATTTTTGATAATTTCCGTGTTTGAAGCGACAGTGTTATCTGTCGGCAAATAAATCACATCGCTTTCAGATACCGCTGCTTTGGCTACTGTCTGTAAGTCATTAGAATCTGAAAAAGTGTAGCTTTTAACACTATAACCCAATTCGATCAAATGTTCCGTAATGACATTATCCTGATATTTAGAATTTGGTTCCGCAGAGCAATAAATAATGCCGACCTTCTGCGCATCGGGAAAAATTTCATTTAGCATAATAGCTTGCTGGTCTAAGGGTGCAAGATCAGAAGTACCGGAAATGTTTTTACCGGTTTTGCCCGTCCAATCATCAATGCCAAGAGCCGTGCCATAATCAGTGACCGAAGTCCCTAAAATAGGAATTTTATTCGTTGATGTCTGGGCAGCCTGAAGTGCCGGAGTAGCATTGGCCATGATCAGGTCAACACCGGAAGATACAAACTGATTACAGATGGTAGCACTGACATCCGGTTCACCGTTAGCGTTTTGCTCATCAAATCTAACCCTGTCGCCTAATTTGCCGGTCAAGGCATCTCTAAAACCTTTGGTTGCGGCATCAAGAGCATCATGTTGCAGCAACTGACAGATGCCAACATTAAAGCTTTGTATCTTTTCGGGTTGATCATTTCCCGTCGACGGTTCGGGTGACGAAGTAGCGGGAGTCCCACCACAAGCTGTCAGCACTAAGATCATCAATACAATGATTACAGGTACTAAGATGAATTTTCTCATATTTTCCCTCCCTTCGGATATGTATTTTATAACTTTGCTGAAAACAACTTCTTAACTTTGTTGCGAACAATGCTATATTTCCTTAAAGACGACCTAGAAATATTATAGGAATTACATTATAACACTATCTTCCAACCATGTAAAGATATTATCGGAGCCTTCCGACCGGGAATAAAGAGAATAAATGAGATAATCACAGAAAACATCCATAACCTCTACAAAAACAATAGTAATCGCCAATAAAGCCCGACAGTAATCCTACAAATAAAATCCGAAAATAACATCTGTATAGAACAAATTTATCAAATAGTAAATATTTTAAAAATTAGATTTAAAGGCTTGAGACATAACAAAACAAAAAATCCAGCAATACATAACGAAATTGCAGAATTTTTTGTTTTATTAAGTTTAATAAATATTTTCTTATGGATATAAGTCAAAAAGTGCAAAGAAATACATGATTTCGGATTATAGAAATTTACTGGTAACCCTGCCCCAAAATTCAAAATTTGACAACCTCAGCATCTTTATTTTACAATCCGATAGTTTTGTATCAATTTCTATGATATTGTTATATCTATGCTCTACACCATCAATTACAATAACTAAGGAACTCTCAAAATGATATTCCGGAATAACCTTAATCACCACATTACAGGGCAGAATGATACTTGAGGTAAAAGAACGATAAACATTTGTATTGATAGGAGCTAAGGGTGTAATCTGCAAAACATTTAGACTGGGGTCTATTATACTTCCCCCTGCCGAATAATTATAAGCAGTGCTTCCGGTAGAGGTGGATATAAGGATCCCATCCCCACTGAAATGTTGAACCAAATTATTATCCACATAAATATCTAAATGAATTACATGGGATTTATTACCTTTAATGACTATTTCATTGATACCCATTATTTCTATACAGCTGCTTCTGGCACAGATAATTGATTTAATAGGAGTAATTTCTTGTATAACGAAATCCCCTGCTATATATTTTGCAATCAGATACTCTAATTCATCGGGTGTCACCTCTGTAAAAAAACCAAGATGGCCCGTATTTATTCCCACTATTGGAATATCGGGAAAATTGTGTTCCCTGAGAGTTTTTAAAAATGTACCATCCCCACCTATAGATACAATTAATTCAGCCTGACGATCTAAGGTGGCACTCACTTTATATCCCAACGAACTCAATTTTTCCTTCAAATCTTTTGCCGTATTTACGGATAATTCTCTATTATTGTGTACAATATTGATGATTTTACTGGACTGCATAACCATTCTCCTTTATTATTAAAAATATAACTGCCTACCTATTATACAATTATCATACAAAAATTAATATAGAAAACAACAAATATTTAAGATGGCTGAATCTAACCTATATTATTATATATGTCCATTTTCTATATTTGATAATAACATAATTCTATATTCGATAAAAAAAACCTTTAATAAAAATAATTTAATGGGAGAATATATAAAGATGATAACAAAAGGGAAACAAAAAGAAAATGTAATCGTTTATGATGCAGAATATGATGATGAGGGAAAGACACTGAAACAGGTTTTAAGAGAAAGATTAGATTTTTCCGGCCGTCTACTATCCAAATTAAAACGAAGCAAAACTGTTTTTATCGATGGACAGTATTCAAAATATCATGAAATAATAAAAGAAGGGAATCAAATCAAAATTGTTATGGAAGAAGAGTCCAATCATTTTATTCCCCAAAATATCGATTTGGAGATTATTTATGAGGACATAGATCTGATATTGATAAATAAACAGCCCGGAATTGTAACCCACCCTACAAAAAGCCATCCGGATAATACAATCGCCAATGCAATTACATGGCACCTAAAAAACAAAGATATCAGTTACAAAATCAGGTTTGTTAACAGATTGGACATGGATACCTCGGGTTTGTTGATTATCGCTAAAAATCCGTATTCTCATCATATATTATCCAAACAAATGCAACAAGATATGATAAAAAAAAGATATACTGCATTCGTGTGGGGTGTTGTTGAGGACAACAGCGGAAAAATCGAAGCCCCCATACAAAGGCCATCCGGCGATTCAATCAAGAGAGTGGTGAACCAAGAAGGCCGACATTCTCTCACCGAATTTAAAGTGCTTAAAAGATATAAAGATGCAACTATGTTGGAGATAAATTTAGTGACGGGTAGGACCCACCAGATCAGAGTGCATATGAGCCATTTCGGACATCCGTTGATAGGTGACAACCTCTATGGAACAGATGATACTCATTTAATAAACAGACAGGCCCTTCATGCCTCATATTTATCCTTTTTACAGCCCAGGTATAAAAACACGGTACAAATAGAAGCACCTTTACCCGATGATTTGGTGGAACTTGAAAGGAGATTAAAAAATACAGAACCTTTAATTAAAAAATAACCGGTGAAAAGAATCCTGCCGGTTTTCTATTTGCTGATGATATGCTTTGCAGTATCATAGTCTTTTTTATGCACATAAAATATATATTCATAATTATAATTCATGTTTTGCCCGAAGGAACCTCTCCGACCTCTTTGAGCACCCAGAATTGAGGGTGATAATCTATTAACAACCTTAAGATAATAATCTACATTATTTTGAGATAAGATCTGCCTTATATTGCTCTGTTCTTCCATCGAAAAGGTTACGAGAAGTTCCCTTCTATTAAAAATAGTGATCATTTTCCTGCCCCTCCTTTTAACTGACACAATTTTGTGTTTATATAAAATACTGCCCCTAAATTCCCTCAAAAATAACGTTTTGAAATTTTCAAATGAAATAATAAAAAAATAGTGGAAACTTGCGATAATAACCCAAAATGCCGCTTTTGCAAAGATCATAAAGCGGCATTTTTTAATGTTTGTATGGAGCTGATGAACGGAATCGAACCGTCGACCCCTTCCTTACCAAGGAAGTGCTCTACCTCTGAGCCACATCAGCACGGATTAAATTTAAACAGACGTTACGGCTTTGCCTGTACAGCTATACACTAATATACACTAAAATATTGGATATGTAAAGTGCTATCAGCAAGTAAATGATGTTAAATAATTGTTTAACCTCACCGCAATTATAGAAGCCAATATGGCTTTGATTGAGTCTCCTGCTAAAAACGGAATTACGGCAAGCCGTATGGCTTTTATGTATGTTATATTTAATATATAACTCATATAAAGTGCACCTGATAAATGTATTATAGGCATCCCTATAAAAACGGTCACCAATAGATATCGAAATAGATTTATCTTTTCGCCTTTTAAGTGACTTATTGCCATAACCGCAAATAAAAACCCTGTTATAAATCCGCCAGTTGGTCCCAACAATGTTCCTAAACCGCTGTTTCCACCTGCAAATACGGGTAACCCGCCCGCACCCAGGAGTATAAATATCGCAACACATGCGGCACTGTGTATGGGGTTCAAAATTAAAGCTGTCAAATTTATTGCAATTGTCTGCCCGGTGATCATTATCGGTGTAAAAGGCAGTGGGATTATGATATAAGATGATATACAAATCAATGCTATACATAATGATAATTTTGTCATCTCTTTTATATTTACTTTCCTATTCATATGTTATTCCCTCTCACTGAAGCTATATGACAATCCATATCTTTGTTGAAAATAAAAACATAACATATACAAACAGTTTAAATTTATTTTAAAGAGATTATAGTCTAAATACGCAAAGCTGTCAACCTGTGTTTGGATTTAAGTTAACAGTGTCGCTGTTATTACGACACATGAAAAAGGCCACAGCTCCGCGGCCTTTTTACTATATGTTCTTTATCGTTCGTTGTGCGGTTTGTTTTTATTATTTTACTGCTTTTATATCAAGATTATCTGACCTTGTATCCGAATTTAAACCTGCCGGTATAAAACTCTCTCCTCGCCTATTCTTTTTGTAACTTTTTCATTATCGAAATATTCTAACAATGCGACGGCATACTTTCTGCTGGTACCTAATATATCCCTAAATTGTGACAATGTGATATTGCCATTTTTGTTGATATGATCTATCAGTTCTGCTTTGGCATCTTCATATGATTTGACATGGAACACAACTTCTTGATTTAATCTGATCAAGGTATTCCCTAATATAGAATCGAAAACCTGCTCTATATCATTCCTTTCAAACTCTATGGCATCAACTATGTCTTCAAATTTTGGTGTTGCATATTGTTTCTGCAGGTATATATGCTCCAGCTGTTCCTGTATTTTTTTATGAATCGGAGAAAATTCAACTTCAAAATCATATAAAGATATAAATTTGTCTTCGATTTTTACAATTTTGTTCTCCACGAATACATCCATTAAAATATCGATACTCCTGCTTTTGTTTCCAGGGAACAATCTGCTCCTGACCTCTTCTTTCAACATTCCCAATTTAAGAGGATTAGATTTATGGTAAACCGACAGTAAATTTATTAATTGTTCCCTTATATTTTCATAATAGTTTCTATGAATAACATTATCATTTCCCAATACTAATATCTTGTTTTTATCCGCCAGATCGGACACTGATGATTTTATATCGTTTAATTGCTGCGCTGTCAGTTTTGCTATAAAAGATATATCAGGAAACTCCTTACTGTGAATATCTATCTGTTTTTCTATGATCTCTTCGGGGCTCCCCTGTTCTCTGGCAGCTAAATCCTTAATTACATTTTCGTCAAATCTATTATGTTTTTTGGGATTTGCATCGATCACTATTGCACCCCCAAGGGTCTCCATAGGCGAATAGTATCTGACAACTAAGTGGTCTTCTTTTTTTACGGCCGTGATTTCCTCCAATCTAAATTGAACATAAATGCTTTCCCCCGCTTTTCCTTCCTCTTTATTCAATAAGGTAACCCTGGCAAGAACCTCCGTAGCCCCATGATATATTCTCACCCTGTCACGATTTTTGATAGCCCTTGGTATGTCTTTGAGCAAATTCAGCTTTGCATCTATCATCATTGTAGGTTCTATTGAATCGGTTTGTGCCAACACTTGCCCTCTTTCAATATCCTCCAACTTTACATTTGCAAGATTGATGGCTACCCTCTGCCCTGCATATGCTGTGCCCACGGATTGTCCGTGAACCTGAATGTTTCTTATGCGAACTTTCACTTGTTGCGGTAAAATTTCTAATATATCTTCGACTGATATTTTTCCTTCTGTCAAGGTTCCGGTCACCACCGTCCCAAATCCGACAATAGTAAATATTCTGTCTATGGGCATCCTGGCAGGTGCATTGATGTCTCTGCTCTCTGTTTCCTCCGTCAATCTATCTATTTTATTGATCAATTCATCGATTCCCGTACCTTCGATGGAATCCACCGCTATTATTTCACTATTTTCGAGGAATGTACCTTCTACTTTCTCCCTGATATCTTCTTTGACCAGTTCCAACCATTCCTCATCAACCGAAGCGGACTTTGTAATCACAATAATTCCTTTTTCGATTTTAAGCAGAGACAGAATATCAAGATGTTCCTTCGTTTGCGGCATCACACCTTCATCAGCTGCAATAACCAGCATGACAATATCCATGCCTCCCACACCTGTGAGCATATTTCTCACAAACCTTTCATGTCCCGGCACATCTATAATTCCTGCTCTTCTTCCGCTGGGCAAATCAAAATACGTAAAACCCAGCTGTATGGAAATGCCTCTCTTCTTTTCTTCACCCAATCTGTCCGTTTCATGGCCTGTCAGTGCTTTTATCAATGTAGTTTTTCCATGATCTATATGTCCCGCCGTTCCGATTATAATGTTTTTCATATATTGTAAAACCCTCCCGACACATCAAGCGAATAAAATCCTTCGAGATTATTCGCTCCTATTTATTAGAAACTAAAATTTAATATGAAAATTTGATAGACAGGGTTATCCGCCCCTATCTATATTTATTTTGTAACTTCTGTTAATGCCTGTACTATTGTTTCATACTGCTCCTCTTTTACAGTTCGCAGATCGATTATCACCCTGTCGTCATTTACTCTGGTAAATATAGGGGTGCTGTATTTCCTCAGTCTGTCCTCTAACTGTGAAGATGAAATATTGTTAGGCCTGATTGTTACGACATGGGTTGGCAATTCTTCCAAAGGCAGTGCGCCACCGCCGACTTCCGAGTAATCCTTATCTATGCCGATCTCTAAATCCAATTTTTTTGATAAAATCATATCGTATAATGTTTTGGCTTTCTTGTTAACGGAATCTAAGGATTCTGTTAACATTCTTAATGTGGGTATGGTTTTTATAGCTTTTTCCTCATCCAAATAAAGTTTCAAGGTCGCTTCCAATGCCACAAGAGTCAATTTATCAATTCTAAAGGCCCTGGTCAATTGATTCTTTTTCATTTTATCTATATAGCATTTCTTGCCTATGATAATACCTGCTTGAGGCCCTCCCAACAATTTATCTCCGCTAAAGGTAACTACATCAATGCCTGCTGCAATACTTTCCTGTACTGTCGGCTCATAACCCAAGCCGTATTTTCGTAAATCCACTAAAACACCGCTGCCTATATCTTCAATCACAGGTATATTATTTTTCTTGCCCAGTTCCACCAGATCCTTGAGATTTACACTATCTGTAAAACCCAATATTCTATAATTGCTGGTGTGTACTTTTAGTAAAGCCGCCGTGTTTTCAGTTATTGCGCTTTCGTAATCCCATAGATGGGTCTTATTTGTTGTTCCAATATCCACCAATTTTGTACCGCTCTGTTTCATCACCTCAGGTACCCTAAAGGACCCCCCTATCTCTACTAATTCTCCCCTGGAAACGATCACTTCCTTATCTTTGGCCATCGTGCTGAGCGCAAGCATAACGGCCGCCGCATTGTTGTTGACAACCAGGGCGTCTTCGGCCTTGGTTATAAATTTTATAATTTCAACAACATGGCTATAACGAATTCCCCTTTTTCCTGTTGAAATATCAATTTCCAATGTAGAGTAGCCCCCGGCTACGCTCCATACTTGATCTCTGATGGTTTCACTTAAAAGTGCCCTGCCTAGATTAGTATGCAATATCGTGCCCATTCCGTTTATGACTTCCTTTAAATTCATCTCCATAAACTCATAGCTGCTATTGATTGTATCAAATATGATTCTCTCTATATCAATTTTAAATTTATCTAAAGATTCTTCATCCATGGATAAAATTTGCCTGCGATATTTTTCTAAATTGTTGCGGATTTCATTCACCACTACATTACGGGGAATTTCTTCAAGTAAGTTTATAATCCCCTCATTGTTCAGCAATTCATCCACCGAGGGTAATTTGCTGAGTATTTTGCCTTTGTTCATAACTAAATCCACCCCTAATTAACAATTGTTTTTTATGACCTTATCCGGTTTATATGACTAAAAGAAACAGGTAAATTAGCCATTCAATCTGTTTACCTGTCATATAATTGAATTATATCATATTTTGAGATCATATAATAAAAAAAAGAAGTATAAAATATACCTCTTTTTAAAAATTCAGCATCTATTTCTTGATATATATAGCTTCGTCATCCTTGCTGATTACCTTACCGACTACTGCAAATTCATTATCCGTATTGACGGATAGCCTTTCCAATGCTTTCTCCACATCGGCTTCATCTATTGCAACCAGTAAACCGCCGGAAGTCTGGGGATCATATAATAAATCCTCTATGGTTTCATCTATATCTTCATCCAGCTCTACATCATCTTCCACATAATTTTTGTTAGAATACATCCCAATGGGAATGATGCCCGAACCGGCAAGTTCCCTTGCTCCATCTATTATAGGTATTTTATCCGAATATATTTCCAGAGAAACACCACTGCCCTTAGCCATTTCGTAGGCATGCCCCATAAAACCGAAACCTGTAATATCCGTACATGAAGAGATATTAAGCCCGTCCAGTGCTTCAAAAGCATACTTATTTAATGTAACCATGGTTTTTACTGCCATATCATACTGCTCTTTAGAGGCTATATCCGCTTTTATAGCTGTATTTAAAACTCCTAAACCGAGGGGCTTTGTAAGTATCAGATAATCTCCAACCTTAGCCGTATTATTAGCTAATACTTTTTCAGGATGAACTATTCCTGTAACAGAAAGTCCATATTTAGGTTCCTCATCCTTTACACTATGTCCGCCAACCAGTAAGGCTCCTGCTTCCACCGCCTTATCTGCGCCGCCCTTCAATATTTGTTTGAGCACTTCAAGCTCTAAGCATTCGGGAAAACAAACGATATTCATAGCCATAAGCGGTTTTCCTCCCATAGCATACACATCGCTCAAAGAATTCGCCGCTGCTACCTGGCCAAATATATACGGATCATCCACAACCGGGGTAAAAAAATCCAAAGTTTGAACAAGCGCTATTTCATCATTGAGTTTATAAACCGCGGCATCATCGGAGGTATCCGAGCCTATTATTAATCTTTCATCTTCTATACCTGGTAAATTGCACAGAACCTGCGCAAGAACATCGGGTCCGATTTTAGCGGCTCAGCCGGCACTTTTGGTCATCTGTGTCAGCCTTTGAGATTTTGTCATCATTATCCTCCTTTAAAACTGTTGTTCAACCATTATTTAGCTGTCATCAGTTAATAGTTACTTTATCCTTTATATCACTGAATCTTTTATCTCCTATCCCATTCACGTTTTTTATTTCCTCTATGGATTTAAATCCCCCTTTTTCGTTGCGATATTCTATTATCCTGCCGGCCAGTACATCCCCTATGCCGGGTAATTCTTTTAATTCCATTATATTTGCCCTATTAATGTTTATCAAATTTGTATTCTCAATAACATCAGTGGGCGTCAATAGATTTTCTCTATATGTGATCCCTAAATCTTCTTCATTTTTATTTGCTATGTATATGTATTCTTCATCTGTTATTTTTTTAGCTAAATTTATCCTTCTTCTATCAGCGTCTTTTAGTAATCCTCCTGCTGCATCAATAGCATCGTAAACCCTTGAATCTTTCTTCAATTCATATACTCCCGGTTTTTCCACCTCTCCTTCTATATGTACTACTATTTTACCTGCCTCAGATTGTTCAATCATATTATTTTCATTATGGTCCCAAATTATGTTCTCTTCTGTATCATCGCTTAATACATATACTTTCTGTTGTTTTATATAATTTGAAATTGAAAATATCAAAACTATAATTATTACCATAATTGCCAATATTATGTTCTGCTTGTTTCTTATACCCATATTGACCTCTCCCTAACAAATAAAACATTCTAATATAAGGACTAATTACTATACTTCTACCTATTTAAAAATTTTCCTTTTATTAATAGCAAGTTTACCTTAATTTTCTCCATATTTTCTGGTATACTATATTACATGATAGAACTTAATTCCAAAAAGAGGTGAACAAAATTTATGAAATATCGTCATAAACATTTATTTATTGTAATTATAATAGCTCTTGTTGCTGCACTTATACCAACCGTTGTTTCTGCTCAACATATCCCTGATATTGATGCACCGAACGGAATACTTATAGATTATGAAACCGGAAAGATTTTATTTAATAAAAATGCTCATATACAGGCCTATCCGGCCAGCACTACTAAAGTTATGACCGCTATTTTAACATTAGAAAATGCTAATTTGAATGACAGAGTAACCATAGATTACGATCTCTATGTTGACGGCTCCAGTATGTTTCTTTTAAAGGGAGAATCTTTTACAGTTGAGGAGCTTTTGAAGGCTTTATTGATAAAATCCGCTAATGATTGTGCGGAAGCTTTAGCTATACATATGACCGGTTCTGTGGAAAAATTTGTTGAAATGATGAATAAACGCGCTAAAGAACTTGGCGCACTGAATACTAACTTTGTAAACCCCCATGGGTTGGCGGATCCGGACCATGTTACCACAGCCTACGATTTAGCCATGATAGCAAAACATGCTATGACCTTTGATACTTTCAGAGAAATTGTTTCAACTACTATGCTGACCTTAGATGCTACTGAGCAAACCCCGGAAAACAGAATATACAGAAATACAAACAAATTTTTATGGGCTAAAGGTGGAGCAAACACTATGGTCTATAACGGGCAGTATACAGATTTCAAATATGATATTATTGATGGAATCAAGACGGGCTATACGGGTAAAGCCAAATGTTGTCTTATAAGTACGGGAGCCAAAAATGGGTACAGGGTAATTTCTGTAATATTAGGGGCAGAAAATGAATGTGTATTATACAAAGATTCCAGGACCTTAATAGATTTTGGACACGATAATTTTAAATTGATCCAGTTGTCTGATAAGAATTATTCACAGCTTTCCGTCGATGTGAAAAATGGAAAAAATGCAAATGTGGATCTGCTTGCTAAAATCGATAAATTTGTAGTATTACCTATCAACAGGGATATTGATGACATAATTGAAGATGTTATTATAAACAAAAATATCCAGGCACCTGTCAGCCGGGGGCAAACACTTGGTAGAATTACCTATTTTTCCGGTAATGAATCTATTGGGGAAGTTGATTTAATCGCTAAAAATGATGTCGATAAAAAAAGTACATTATCCAAATTATCACATCTATTCTTGCACCCTCCTAAGCCTTTGGTTGTACTTATTTGTATGTTTTTATTATGGCAAATATTTGTTGCATATCTAAGAATCAAAAAAAAGCGGAGACGAAGGCTCGCGTACGCAAGAAAAACTGTAACATATACCTTTGATAAAAACCTGTTTAAATAAGTTTAAATATCTGTTAATAAAAAAACACCGGGGCGTTTAACCATCGGCCCGGGTAATATAATCATTCAATTATTGCAATCGCTTCCAATTCTATGCCCACATCTTTGGGCAGCCTCGCTACCTCTATACAGGATCTGGCAGGTTTAGTTTTTATAAAGTAATTCGCATAAACTTCGTTTACGCTGCTGAATTCGTTCATATCCTTAAGAAATACGGTTGTCTTTACTACATTGTTTAAAGACAACCCTGCCTCTTCCAAAATCGCCTTTAAATTTTCGAACACCCTCACCGTTTGCTCTTCGATTGTCCCGCTCACTACCTCATTTGTATCCGGATCTATGGGCACTTGCCCGGAGACAAAAAGTAAGTTATTTGCTCTTATTCCTTGGGAATAAGGCCCTATCGCTGCAGGTGATTTATCCGTACTTATCACTTTAATCATTAGGTATCCCTCCCTATACCATGTGCACCTTTCCGGCATCTTTCCATATTCCCTCTATATTATAAAATTTTCTATCTTCTTCATGGAAAATATGTATAACAATGTCTCCATAATCCAACAATATCCATCTTCCGCTATTATAACCTTCTTTATTCAATAATTCTATGTTCTTCTTCAACAGTTCATCCTGAATTTCGTCTGCTATTAATTTTACCTGCCTTGAAGTAGAGGCACTTGTAATAATAAAATAATCACATATAGATGTAATTTTTCTGAGATCCAGTACCACTATATTCTCTCCTGCTTTCTTATTAATAGCTTTATTAACTAGATAAATAACACTGTTTAGTTCATTTTCCATTTTACCCCTCCAATTTAAATATTTATAAGAAAAGTTTTGATAGGACTGTTAAATATGTTATATATATAAATAAAAGAAATATTCCCAAGAACCTCCCTATTTTTTTAAAAGCCATTCCACCGATTACAAGCACCGACATTAAAAGTAGGGCAACGGGCAAATCCAAATATAGTGTTTGCGGTATATTATAAATTCCGGCACCAAACATAATATTTTGATAGCTTATAATTATTCCCTTTTCTCCTATTTTAGAGGATACCCCAAGAACCATTAACATGTCAAGGATATTAGCACCTAAAATATTACCGATGGATAACCCTTGCTGCCCTTTTAATAATGAACTGATTGCCGTGATAAGTTCCGGCAAAGAGGTGCCCAGCGCAATCAATGTCAAGCTTATGAATTGCTCCGGAACCTTCAAAAACATTGCAATTTTTACTCCGCTTTTAACCATCAATCTTGCGCCTATAACTACTAATATGGCACCCGTAATAAATTTTATCACTATCTTAAAAATTCCATTCTTATTGCATTTTTTAAATTCATAATCTAAAGGGCCTGCTCGGGGTTTAAATTTCAACTCGGCTATGTTCAGAAGAATATATATCATAAACAAAAGTAACAATAAACTGCCTTCTTTTCTCGTAATAATTGTATCCCATGACAAAACAAATAACACTACGCAGCTTAACAGTATAAATACACCCTTTATAAAAAAATCCTTTCTTTTAATTTTTATTGGTGATAATATTGCTACCAACCCTAATACCAGCCCTGTATTACATATGATGGAACCTACAACATTCCCTACGGCAATATCATAATATTGATTGTATGTTGCTATAGAGGAAACCAACAATTCCGGTAAGGTTGTGGCCACACTCACTATAGTTGCTCCAATCAATATATTAGGAATACCCGTTATTTGCGCTACTGCCGTAGCAGAATCCACAAACCAATCTCCACCTTTGATTATTATCAGTATACTTACCGTAAATACCAAAAAGACCATTGTAATTCCCATTATGGCGCTCCCCCTTAACAATACATAAAAAAATCTCCTTAAAAAAGCCTTTATAATAATATATTGATCATACAAAAAGTATATGACTTTCTTTATATGTAGAGAAAATCATATACTTTACAGATCTACCCTTCCAATAACAATGTATTTCTAGCCTCAATAGTATTGGTATGCAACAGCTTTTCCATGGATATTACATATTTGATAGTATTGTTCAGGGCCAATAAAACTGCCTTGTTTAAATTTTGTTCCGCAACTGCCCTCAATTCCTCCACACCTGCGTAATCTCTTCCCGGTTCTATGAAATCCGCTAAATAAATGATCTTTTCTAATTTGCTCATTTTCTTTCTTCCGGTTGTATGATACTCTATCGCATTTAAAATATCCTTGTTATCAATATTAAACCGTTCTTTTGCTATATGGGCAGCAATCTTACCATGAAGTAATTGATGTACATTGGACATAATTTCATCAACCGATAAACCATTATGCCTTATATATTCCTCCATCCGTTCCTTTGAAAAATCCTTTGCATAATCATGTAATAATGCTGCTATATACGCGGCCTCTTCATCAGCATCATATTTGCTTGCTAAATAAACCGCCGCATCAACTACGCCTAAAGTATGTTTATATCTATGAGGAGACATGTTTTGCTTTAATATATGATGTATTTTCTTAATCAAATCTGATTCCAATACATCACCCCTCGTTCATGTATAATTTGTTTTTAAATATATATTCTTCTACATCCTCAGGTAACAAATACTTTATAGGGTTACCCCCCCTCACTCTCTGCCTGATTATAGTTGATGAAATGTCTAAAAACGGTATTTCAACTTTTATGATATCCGCATCGTATTTCTTTATAAGCAATTCTATTTTTTCATCTAATGAACTATTCTTCAATATTTGTCTGGTCATCACGATAAATCTGGCTATTTTGAGGAGTTCTTTATAATTTTTCCATGTTTCTATGTATTTAAATGCATCTGACCCCATAATAAAATAAAATTTCGTCACCTCATCATAATATTGTTGTAGCTCTTTAATTGTATCAATGGTATAGGAGGTTTTACCCCTAGTAATTTCGATGGTGGATATATCAAATTTAGGGTTATTTTTAATCGCTAATCTTAGCATATCTATACGCTTATCGGAATCAGTTATTATATTTCTCCGTTTATGGGGTGGTTTTCCGGTTGGTATGAACAAAACCTTATCTAAATAAAGTTTATCTGAAGCTGTTTGTGCAATAAATAAATGCCCATGATGTATCGGATCAAAAGTCCCCCCCATTATACCTATTCTATTACCTCCTAGGGCCTGTGTACTTAAATCTCCATTCTTATCCAATTTATTAAATCCCCCATACTTTTTATTTGAACCAAAATCCGGTGGGAAACACCCATATGATAAAATATAGCACTTCCATAACAATAACAATCGCATAATTACTATTCAAAATGTTCAAACTCAATGCCATGCATCCTTACCAAATCACCTTCGGACATACCCAACTTCTTTAACTTATCTATGACGCCCCTATTTTTTAATACCCTTTGAAAATAACCTAAGGATTCCATATCATCAAAATTGGTGGAATCAATCAATCTTTTAATAAATACACCTTCTACCACATAAACACCATCCTCAATATCGATTGTAAAATGATGCCTGTCTTCCGGCTCTTCGTATCTATATATCTTTTCTGATTTTTCTATAATTGTTTCCTTATGTACCTCTTCCAGCTCCTTTAATCTTTCGGATACATAAGCTAAAAGTTTATCTATTCCCTTGTTGGTAACCGCCGAAATGGGGAATACCTCAACATGTTGTGTTATTAGAGCGGACTTTAATTTTTCAAATTTAACATCTGAACTCAAATCCATTTTGTTTGCTGCTACAACCTGCGGTTTTTTTGCAAGTTCCTTATTATACAAATAAAGTTCTTCATTTATTTTCTTAAAATCTTCCAACGGATCTCTGCCTTCCAACCCCGCTACATCCAATACATGTATGAGGAGCTTTGTCCTTTCAATATGCCTTAAAAATTCATGGCCTAAACCGGTGCCTTCATGTGCGCCTTCTATCAGCCCGGGAATATCTGCTAAAACAAAACTGTCCCCATATTTCGTTTGAACTACACCCAGATTAGGTGTGAGTGTCGTAAAATGATAATCCGCTATTTTAGGCCTTGCACCGGTTACTACAGATAATAATGTGGACTTGCCTACATTCGGAAAACCTATTAAACCTACATCTGCAATCAACTTCAGTTCCAGTATCACCGTAAGCTCCTGCCCGTATTCACCGGGCGTTGCAAACCTCGGTGCTTGTCTGGTTGAGGTTTTAAAATGTGTATTGCCCTTCCCGCCCTTACCTCCTCTTACTGCTATGACCGTATCATCATGGCTTGTTAAATCTGCAATAATATGCCCTGTGGTCTCTTCTCTGATAATGGTACCCGGAGGGACTCTCAATAACAGGTCCTCACCATCTTTACCATACATATTTTTGCCCTTCCCGGCTTCGCCGTCGGCTGCGCTATAATGCCTCCTATATCTAAAATCCATCAATGTCCTCATACCTTCATCCACTTTAAATATAATGTCCCCGCCTTTGCCCCCATCGCCCCCGGCAGGCCCACCTGCCGGAACATGAGCCTCCCTTCTGAAGGCAACTGCACCATCGCCGCCTTTACCGGCTTTTAAATGTATTTTCGCTTTATCAATAAACATATGATCTCCCTCGATTTAATACTGTTATATATTACTAATATAACCTATTATACTATCAATAAACAATCTAAATATTATAAAAATGGGCACAAAGGAACTGTTTCTCCGTATCACGGGCAGACACACGGGTCTGCCCCTACACAAAACACAACACAAAAGAACTGTTCCCCTGTATCACGGGCAGACACACAGGTCTGCCCCTACACAAAATATAACACAAAGAACTGTTCCCTTGTATCACGGGCAGACACACGGGTCTGCCCCTATGCAAATATAATAATAAAAAACCGCCTATGGCGGTTTTTATCAATTGACGGCTATCAAACTTTCTTTCGGATAAATGCTCACTTGTTTTCTTTTTTTACCTTTTCTCTCAAACTTTACAACTCCATCTATCAGTGCAAAGAGTGTATTGTCTCCACCCATGCTTACATTGGTACCGGGATGAATCTTTGTTCCCCTCTGCCTTACTAAAATATTGCCCGCCGTAACAAATTGTCCATCTCCTCTTTTTGTACCCAGCCTTTTTGAGGCACTGTCTCGGCCGTTTCTGGAGCTGCCTACTCCCTTTTTACTCG